>CAYVMB010000023.1:0-8516 GCA_964452435.1 uncultured Gammaproteobacteria bacterium | reverse complement strand
TCTTGACCAAGGAAGAAGGTGGCCGCCATAAGCCGTTCTTCAAAGGCTATAAGCCACAGTTCTATATTCGCACCACTGATGTGACCGGTGAAATGGAATTGCCTGAAGGCACTGAGATGGTTATGCCTGGTGACACCATTACCTTAAAAGTTAAGTTGATTACCCCAATCGCCCTAGAGGATAAGATGCGCTTCGCTATTCGCGAAGGTGGTCGGACCGTTGGTTGTGGTGTAGTTTCTAAAATTATCAAATAGAAGATAGATAGTCCTGCCGCCACTTTGGTGGCAGGATTATTCTGTTTTTTATAGATCAATAAACAGCTAAAAACATGACTGACAAGAAAGCCGTACCTGCCGATTACAAGCAGAGGATCAGAATCAAAATTCGCGCCTTTGATCACAAGATTATCGATCAATCAACCAAAACGATTATCGACACTGTGCAACGCACTGGTGCTAAGATTTATGGACCAATACCGTTACCGACCGAGAAAAAGAAATATACCGTTAACAGTTCCACCTTTGTCCACAAGAATGCTCGCGATCAGTATGAGATGCGCATTCACAAGCGTTTATTGGATATTATTGATCCAGCCAGCAAGACTGTTGAGTCTTTGATGAATTTAAGCTTGCCAGCTGGTGTAGATTTAGAAATTAAGATGTAAAAATACCAAATTATTTTGGTTTTTTAGATAATTTTCGGTTCAGTCAGGGTTTAAAAAACCTCCTAGACCAAGGCCTAGGTAGAAGTCTTTAAACCGTCAGCTTGGCCGATGGGAGAAATTTTTCACAGAATTCAGTCCAACAAAATTAAATCAAACCACCATGGTTAATTGATTTTGGGGTACTGGTTTTGTTGAAAAACCAGTTTTTATTTTTTAAGGTGATCCGGTTATGAAGTTTATTTTAGGCAAAAAATTGTCCATGACCCAGATTTGGCGCAACGACCTTGTTGTCCCGGTAACTCGCATCCAAGTAGAACCCTGTGTAATAACGCAGATTAAAACTGTTAAGGTTGATGGTTATCGAGCTGTTCAGTTAGCTACTGGCCAGCGCAAGGTTAAAAATATCGCCAAGCCGCAACGCGGTCATTTTGGTGCTTGGGGCAATTTTCAATACCTGCGAGAATTCAATTTAGATCAAGAAAAAGAACAGTCAGAAGCTAATTGGCAAACTGGTCAACAAATTGCTTTAAGCAGTTTTGTACCTGGAGACCGAGTCCAAGTCACTTCGACTAGTAAAGGACGAGGTTTTCAAGGCGGTGTTAAGCGTCATGGGTTTCATGGCCAGGGCCGAACCCATGGTGTTAAAGATCAGCAGAGAATGCCTGGTTCAGTTGGTGCCACCGGTCCAGCTCATATTTTTAAAGGCACGCGCATGGCTGGCCGTATGGGTGGTGAACAGGTGACCGTTAAAAATTTAGAAGTTGTCGAAATCGATGAACAGAATGGTTTCTTATATCTTAAAGGGGCTGTTCCTGGTTGGCGTAATGGCTGGGTAGCGGTTGCCGGATTGGGCGACTTAGTGATCGCTGAGTCTAAAGATGTTAAAGATACTGTTGAGTTAGTCAATGAACCAGAGACAGAAGCTGTGGCCGAATCATTAGAGGAGGTTGTGGAAGTTACACCAGAGGAATCAACTAAAATGGAAGAATTGGTCGCCGAAGAAGCAGAAAATACTACAGAGGTTGCTGAGATAGTGGCCGACGAACCAGTTGTTGAATCCGTCGCTGAATCAGAGACGACTGAAAAAGAATCAGCTTAGTTTTGCTCAGCTAAATTAACCGTTATGATTAAATATAAAGTTTACAATCAGCAGGCCGAAGCCATCGGTGACCAAGAATTAACTGAAGAAGTTTTTGGTTTAACAGTTAATCCAGCTTTGGTTCATCAGGCTATGGTGGCCCAATTAGCCAATACTCGCTCGGTTATTGCTGATACCAAAGATCGCAGCGAAGTTCGTGGTGGCGGCAAGAAGCCTTGGAAACAAAAAGGCACTGGTCGAGCTCGAGCTGGTTCTAATCGTAGTCCGATTTGGATTGGTGGTGGTGTTACCTTTGGTCCAACCAATGATCGTAATTTTACTCAAAAAATTAATAAGAAAATGTTGGGTAAAGCCATTTGTATGGTTTTTAGCGATCGGCTGGCTAGCCATGATTTAGTTATTGTTGATGATTTAGACATTAAAGAAGGTAAGACCAAAGAATTGAAAGCTATTGTTGAAAAATTATTGGTTGTTGATAATCAGGGTAGCCAGGTGGCCAAGCCCCGTGCCTTAATTTTAACTGGAGCAAGTATTGATTCAGTTAAATCAGCTGGCCGTAATTTGCCACGATTACAAGTTTTAAATAGTCAGAATATTAATGTTGTTAGTTTGTTAAGAGCCAATAAATTTATTATTAGCCAGCAAGCGATTGTTCAACTGCAACAGCGTTACGGCGCCAAGACAGTTAAATAAGTTAGCTTTGTTATAAGATATTAGTATGGAAAAGCAAAATACCACCAACGCGCCAGTTATTGACGAAAAGATTGCTCAAGCCGATCGTCAGACTATGCGTCGCGGTCAATTAGCCGGAGTTTTAGTTAGACCAGTTGTAACTGAAAAAGCCGCGGCTGCCAATCATTTGAATCAGTATGTTTTTATGGTGGCTAATAAAGCCAATAAGATTGATGTAGCCAAGGCCGTGACTATTTTTTATGGCATTGAGCCGGTAGCTGTCAATATTATTAATGTTGCTGGTAAAAAAGTGACCCGCGGTAAAATCAAGGGGCAACGCAGTGATTGGAAGAAGGCGATTGTTACTTTGTCTCAAGGCAAGACCATCCAGATTTACGAGGGTGTGTAATTTTACTAAGTTAAGCGAAGATTATGCCTATCAGAAAAGCTAAACCGATAACCCCTGGCCTACGTGGCGCCAGTTTTGATAATTTTAGCGATATTACCAGCACCACTCCGGAGCGTCGTTTATTAATTATTCGCAAACAGCAGAGCGGTCGCAATAACCAAGGTAAGATTACTGTTCGTCATCGTGGCGGTGGTCATAAGCGCTATATTAGAATTGTTGATTTTAAACGAGATAAGTTTGATATTCCTGGTCAAGTTATGACCATCGAATATGATCCAAACCGTGGTGCTCGGCTAGCTTTAATCCGTTATGCTGATGGTGAAAAGCGTTATATTGTTGCTCCAGTAGACTTGAAAGTTGGCCAGCAGATTTTAAGTTCCAAGAAGTTGATTGAAATAAAAACTGGTAATGCTTTACCTTTGGAATATATTCCAGCTGGTATGCCGGTTTACAATGTTGAGTTGCGGCCTGGTTTCGGCGGTAAGTTGGCCCGAGCGGCTGGCAATGCCATTTATGTTATGGGTGTAGAAAAGAAATTTGCCCAATTGAAGATGCCGTCTGGTGAAATTCGTTTAGTTAGCAAGTCTTGTCTTTGCACAGTTGGTCAGGTTAGTAATCCAGATATTGCTCGAGTTAATTTAGGTAAAGCTGGTCGGACTCGTCATTTAGGTATTCGTCCGACAGTCCGTGGTTCAGCTATGAATCCAGTTGACCATCCACATGGCGGTGGTGAAGGTAATCAACCAATTGGTTTGAAATATCCTAAGACTCCTTGGGGTAAACATGCGCTGGGTGTCCGTACCCGTAATCCGAAGGCGGCCAGCAATTCTTTAGTTATTCAGCGCCGTAAAAAGAAGCGCTAAGTTTGTTAATTAAATTGACCAGCCTATGTCCAGAAGTTTAAAAAAAGGCCCGTATATTAATGAACGGTTAATTGCCAAAATTAAGAAATTGGCCGTCGGTGATAAAACCGTTATTAAAACCTGGGATCGTTCCTGCAGTATTACTCCAGAAATGATTGGTTTTGTTATTGGTGTCCACAATGGTCGCCAGCACACCCCTGTTTTGATTAATGAGAATATGATTGGCCATAAGCTAGGTGAGTTTTCACCAACCCGAAAATTTGTCAGTCATGGCGGCAAAATGGCCAAGACTCAGGCCAAGGGTAAGTAATTTAATTATTTAAGATTCAGTTTATGGAGATTACCGCGCAAGCCAAACATATTCGCGTTTCGCCTCGTAAAGCCGGTCTAGTTGCTGGTCTAGTGCGTGGCCGTCAAGTCAACGAAGCTTTGTCACAATTAAAATTTGTCAACAAGAAGGCTGGTCGTTTTATTAGCAAATTATTAAAGTCAGCCATTGCTAATGCCAAACATAATTACGATTTAACTGCTGATAATTTGACCATTAAACAGATTTGGGTTGGTAAAGGAGCGACTTTTCATCGTTGGATGCCCAAAGCTCATGGTCGAGCTACCCCCCTTAATAAAACAACCAGCCACATTACTATAGTTTTGAGTGAAATTAAAGATAGTGGCGTTAAACAGGCCCGTCGAGTTGAAGCTGAAGCCCCGTTAAAACTTAGTGAGTTGGCTAGCAAGAATGAAGGTAAGGCTATTGGTAAGGCCGATCAAGCCAAAGAATTGGCTAATGAAGCTGAGGCCAAAGCTGAGACCTTTGAACAAGCCGCTAAACGCGATGGTGGCTCTAAAGCTGGTTTTGTTAAGAAAGTTTTTCAGCGTAAAGCCGGTTAATTAAATTATTCTTATGGGACACAAAGTTAATCCAACAATTTTCCGCACTGGCATTATTAAGACTTGGCCATCCAAGTGGTTCAAGCAGGGCCAGCAATATATCAAGAACTTGCAGCAGGATGTTAAATTGCGTGATTTCTTATTTCGCAATTTGCGGGCTGCCGGTTTAGATCGCGTCGAGATTGAACGTAGTGCTAACAAAGTTTCAGTCAGCATGTTTGTAGCCAAGCCTGGTTTGGTGATTGGCCACGGTGGATCTGGTGCTGAGGACTTGAAAAAGAAATTGCATAGTCAATTTTTAAAGAATTTTCGTTTGCATGATATCAGTTTAAATATTGGTGAAGTCAGTCGGCCTAATTTGAGCGCCAATATTTTGGCCCAAACTATGGCTTTAGAGTTGGAGCAGCGGGCTCCTTTTCGCAAGACCATGAAGCAGACAATTAATCGAGCAGAACGGTCTGGTGCTCTAGGTATTAAAGTAATGGTTGGTGGTCGTTTAAATGGTGCGGAAATTGCTAGAACTGAAGTTTTAACTTCTGGTAAAGTTCCACTACATACCTTGCGCGCCGACATTGATTATGCCCGTAATACTGCCTATACCACTTTTGGTACTATTGGTATCAAGGTTTGGGTCTATCGTGGTGAAGTTTTTGATAATATTGAAGAAGTTAAAGGTGAAGTAGTCGGCCAACGGCTGCGCTAGTTTATAAAGTTAAGCAGATACTTGTATGTTAATGCCCAAGAAAACCAAATATCGCAAATCCCACAAAGCTAAACGCGGCGGCGTGGCCACTCGCGGCACGACCATTAGTTTCGGTAGTTATGGCTTAAAGGCAACAACTGCTTGCTGGGTCACTGCTCGCCAAATTGAGGCGGCTCGTCGGGTTATTACTCGTTATGTTCAACGAACTGGTAAATTATGGATTCGTATTTTTCCTGATCGGCCAGTGACCGTTAAAGGTGGTGAGATTCCCATGGGTAAAGGTAAAGGTGCGGTTGATCACTATATCGTGCCGATTCGTCCGGGCGTTATCATGTTTGAAATAGAGGGCATTGATGAAAAGCGCGCTCGAGAAGCTATGAATTTGGCGGCTTATAAATTGCCGGTCAAGTGCCAATTTGTCGGCCGCGATCAGCTTAACTAATTGTTTTTATCGTTAAGACTATGGAATATCGTGATTTACAAGCGAAAAATGAGCACGAATTGCAGCTAATGCTGGCTGAAAAGCGCACTGAGTTAAAAGATTTGCGCTTCAAGGACGCCAGTCATCAGCTTAAGGCGGTTCGTCATATTAGAATTACTCGCCAATTAGTGGCTCGTATTCTGACTTTATTAAATAATCGCCAGAAATAAGTATGACTAAGCAGAATCAGGCCGTCGTCGCCAACCCAGCCATCCGTAAGAAATTTCGTGGCATTGTGGTTAGTGATAAGATGGAAAAAACTATCGTGGTCAAGGTTGAACGGGTTAAAATTCATCCTAAATACCACAAGCGCTATACTGTTAGCCGTAAATATAAAGTTCATGATGAAGCTGGAGTTTGTCAGCTTGGCGATCAGGTCACTTTTGTTGAATGCCGTCCATTGTCCAAAGACAAGCGTTGGCGTGTTTTGGCTAATGGCCGTTAAATTTGTTAATTAGTTGCCATCTCTATGATTCAAGTTCAAACCGTATTAAAAGTAGCTGATAACTCTGGCGCTAAGAAAGTGCAGTGTATTCGTTTAATGAAAGGTTATCGGCGTCACTATGCCAGCGTTGGCGACATGATTATTGTCACTGTCAAAGAGGCTGTACCACATGCTGCTGTTAAAAAGAGTGATGTTTTGCCAGCGGTTATCGTCCGAACCACCAAAGAAATTCGTCGGGCTGATGGCAGTTATATCCGTTTTGATGAGAATGCCTGCGTTATTGTCGATAAAAAGAACCACGAGCCACGTGGTAGCCGTATTTTTGGACCAATACCTCGTGAAGTGCGTCGAGCTGGTTTTGTTAAAATTGCCTCATTGGCTCCGGAAGTCTTATAATCAGTAATCAATCTAGATATGAAGATTAAAAAGAACGACAAAGTACTTATCTTGGCTGGCAAAGATCGCGGCAAGACCGGTAAAGTTTTACAGGTTTTTCCTCGCCAGCAAAGAGCTAGCGTTGAGGGCATTAACTTGCTAATTAAGCATGTCCGCCCACAGCGTCGCGGTGAAACTGGTCAACGAATTGAGTTTCCAGCTCCGCTACATATTTCTAATTTGCAATTAATCTGCCCACAATGCGGCAAAGCATCACGGGTTGGTTATAAATATTTGGCAGTTAAAGATGGTGATAAAACCAAGTCTCGTAAGGCTAGAGTTTGTCATCGCTGCCAACAATTGATTGACTAGTAAAATATTATTTTATGCGCTTGAAAGAAAAATACAATAAAGAAATTATCCCAGCCTTAAAGAAAGAATTTAAGTACACCAATCCTTTTGGTGTGCCTAAATTAACCAAGGTTGTGGTCAATGTTGGTGTCGGTCGCTTTACTAAAGACAAGGCCTATATTGAAAATGTTCGTGAGACTCTGTCAAAAATTACTGGCCAACAGCCAATGTTGAATCCGGCTCGTAAATCAATTTCCGCCTTTAAAGTTCGTGAAGGTATGATTGTCGGAGTTTCAGTGACTTTACGTGGCCAACGGATGTATGACTTTGTTGAAAAATTGGTGGCTGTTTCTTTGCCGAGAATTCGAGACTTTCGTGGTTTAAGCGCTAAATTAGTTGATCGCAATGGTAATTTAAGTATCGGCTTAAAAGAGAGCTCCTGTTTTCCAGAAATTCGGTCCGATGAAATTGAAAAATCTCATGGTTTAGAAATATGCTTGGCCACTACGGCCAAGACCAGAGAAGAGGGGCTAGCCTTGTTTAAATTGATGGGTTTCCCCTTCAAGGCTGAATAAGTTTTATTAACTACTAGAAGAAGACTATGGCCAGAAGAGCGTTAATTGTTAAAGCCAAAAAAACTCCCAAATTTTCCAGCCGGATTGTTCGCCGTTGTTGGCGTTGTGGGCGTAATCATGGCTATATGCGGGATTTTGGAATCTGCCGCATTTGCTTTCGGGAGTTAGCCAGTAATGGTGACTTACCAGGCATTACTAAGTCCAGTTGGTAAGATTATATATTTTTAAAAATTCCTAAGTTCACCTTATTATGATAGATCCAATTTCCGACATGCTGGCTCGTATCAGGAACGCCGCAGCCGTTAAAAAGGCTGAGGTTATTCTGCCGATGAGCAAGCTAAAATATAATGTCGCCAAAATACTGGAACGCGAGGGCTTTCTGGCCGGCGTTGAGGTCTTGAATCAGGAGTCAGTCAAGAACAAGACGGCAGCCTTTGCTGAATTGCGCCTGGTTTTGAAGTATCAAGCCAACGGTCAATCAGTTATTACCGCCATCAATCGGATTAGTCGCCCTGGCCGTCGAGTTTATTCTGGCAAAGAAAAGTTGCCAGTGGTAGTTAATAATTTTGGTATTGCTATCATTTCAACTTCAGCCGGTCTGTTGACTAATAGAGAAGCGCGTCAAAAGGGCTTAGGCGGTGAGGTTTTGTGCAGTATCTATTAATTTGTTGATAATCGATTAAGCATATGTCAAGATTAGGAAAATTACCGATCATTTTGCCAGCCGGTACTACCGCTGTTTTAAACAAGGGAGTTCTGACTGTTAGTGGTCCCAAGGGTCAGCTTCAGCAAGCTATCCATGAATTAATTAAGGTGGTTATTGAGGATGGTGCTATTTTAGTTAGTGTTGACAATAAAGAAGAGCGCCAACAACGGGCTTTCTGGGGTTTATTCCACAAACTGATCGGCAATATGGTGATTGGTGTCAGCCAGGGCTATGAAAAAAAATTGGAAGTTAATGGTGTTGGTTATCGTGTTAGCGTGGCCG
>CAYVMB010000022.1:5857-8875 GCA_964452435.1 uncultured Gammaproteobacteria bacterium | reverse complement strand
GATTCCTACCGAGAGTACTGAAAAAACGCCGCCCGGCTGGGCGGTGTTTTTTATTTTCAGTCTAATTTATGCTAAAATAGCCTTATGTTATCCTTGAATTCACCAATTAGCAGCTTGTCGGGCATCGGTTCAGCGATGATGGCCAAACTAGCCAAGTTAGGCATTAATACGCTCGGGCAAGCGGTCCAGTATTATCCTTTTCGTTACGATAATTTTAGTCGTCAAACGACTATTGATCAGGTAGCCATCGGGGCGACTGTTAATTTGGTTGGCACAGTCGATATCATTAGTACTAAACGCAGTCCACGGCGGCGGATGTATTTGACTGAGGCGATTATCAATGACGGCACTGGCCAATTGCGGCTAATTTGGTTTAACCAGCCGTTTTTAACCCGCAATATCCATGAGGGTGATCGTTTGTCAGTGGCTGGTAAAGTCGGTCAAGATTTATTGGGTACGGTTATGGCTTCGCCACAGTATGAAAAAGTTGGTCAAACTGAAGGTGGCTTGCATACTAGTGGGCTGGTCCCGATTTATCGGACGGTTAGTGGAATTAGCACTAAGCAGTTGCGCTCAATTATTGATCAGGCTCTGAAATTAGTGGACTTAGCCGATTGGCTGCCGGCTAAAATGGTCAGCAGTAGGGGGCTGTGGCCGCTAACTCAGGCTCTGGCCAAGATTCATCATCCAGATAGTTTAGCTAGTATTGATAGAGCTCGTCAGCGCTTGGCTTTTGATGAGTTATTATTATTACAACTGCGTGGCCAGCTGACTCGTCAGGCCTGGTCAACTCATCAGTCGCCTAGTATCCATTTTCAAGAATCATTAACTAAACAAGTTTTAGCTGATTGGCCCTTTCAATTAACCGATGACCAGCGTCGTTGTGCTTGGCAAATTTTACAAGATTTAGGCCAAGAGCAACCAATGCTGCGGTTGTTACAAGGCGATGTCGGTAGCGGTAAGACGGCGGTAGCCATGCTAGCCATGCTTAATGTGGCCGTTAGCGGTTACCAGGCAGCTCTATTAGCGCCGAGTGAGGTCTTAGCTAGCCAACACTTTCAAAGCCTGATCCAAGCTATTGGCCAGCATTGTTCTGTTGGCCTATTAACCAGAACCCAACAAGCTTTTAGCCAGCCAGGACAGGCGATAGATAAGCTTAGTAAAGCCAAATTAGCCAGTCAGATTGCCGCTGGTGATTGTCAGCTAATTGTTGGGACTCAGGCTTTACTGCAAGAAAAGATTAGTTTTCACAATTTAGCCCTGTTAATTGTTGACGAACAACAACGCTTTGGTGTTGAACAACGCCAATTACTATTGAACAAAAAATTATTTCAAAATAATGGTAGCAATCTAGTACCTCATTTTTTAGCCATGACGGCCACGCCAATTCCCCGTAGTTTGGCCCTGACTCTTTACGGCGACCTTAGTTTATCGGTTATCAAAGAAATGCCGGCTGGCCGTTTGCCAGTTATTACCAAGGTGGTAGCGGCTGAGCAACGTCAGTCAATGTATAAGTTTGTTCGTCAACTTTTAGATAGTGGCCAACAAGCCTTTATTGTCTGTCCTTTGATTGATGAATCAGATAAATTGGCGGCCAAAGCGGTGACGACTGAGTTTGAAAAATTAATCGCCAGTGAATTAGCTGGTTACAAGGTCGGTTTACTGCACGGCCGCTTGTCTGGTGCCGATAAACAAGCGGTGATGGCTGACTTTGCGGCTGGTCGTTTGCAGGCGCTGGTGGCGACCGCGGTTATTGAGCTGGGGATTGATGTACCTGGCGCCACAGTGATGATTGTTGAAAGTGCTGAGCGTTTTGGTTTGTCTCAATTGCATCAATATCGCGGCCGAGTTGGTCGGCGCGGCCAGCAGGCCTATTGTTTTTTACTAAGTGACGATGATAGTGATCTAGCTAAGAAGCGTTTGGCGGCGGTCGCTAAACACAATAACGGTCAGGAATTAGCTAAATTAGATTTAGCTTGGCGTGGACCAGGTGAGTTGTACGGACGAGAACAAACCGGCTTTGCTGATTTACGGTTAGCTAGCATTTTTGATCAGGAATTAATTATGATGGCCAAAGAAACGGCTAGCGAAATACTTAATAACCCAGCTTGGCGTAAAAAAATAGTGGCCAGCTTAGCTGGTCCGACAAAATCGAGCGACTGGTTGCCGCAGTAATAGTGAAGATGCTTTATTTACTGGGCTTATCCCAGAGTTGAGCAAAAAATGTCGTCAGGTTATTAGCGGTCTTGATAGCCATTTTGGAGCTAGTAATCTTGGCTTGACTAGGTAAAAAGGCTTGATTTAGACCGATTTTTAAGGCTTCTTTGAGTCTGATTTCTAATTTACTAACTGGACGAATTTCACCGGCTAGGCCAACCTCACCCAAAAAGAGGCTTTTAGCCGTCAGTGGCCGATCTTCGTAGCTAGAGGCAATAGCGGCACAAACGGCTAAATCTAAAGCAGTTTCATTGATTTTTAAACCGCCGGCCACACTGACAATCACATCTTGGTTGGACAAATTGATTTTGCTTTGTTTGCTAATTACTGTTGTTAATATTTGCAAACGGTTACTGTCAAAGCCAACTGCTTTGCGCTGAGGGTAGCCAAAAAAAGTTTTACTAACTAGAGCTTGGACTTCCAGCAAGAATGGACGAGTTCCTTCCATTAAACAGCTAATAGCTGAGCCGGCCGCCCCTTGGGTTGGTTGGATAAAAAGGCTAGTAGTTTTTTCTAGTTGGCGAAAGCCATGGCTAGTCATTTCTAGTAGGCCGATTTCGTTGGTCGAGCCAAAGCGATTTTTACTAGCCCGTAAAATACTATAATTATGGCGCGGGTCATTTTCCAGATAAATAACTGTATCGACTAGGTGTTCCAGGGTTTTAGGACCGGCTACGGCACCGTCTTTGGTTAGGTGGCCAATTAGAATGACGGCAATATTTTGTTCTTTAGCTAATTCTAATAATTTAATAGTGCAGGCCTTGATTTGATTGATGCTGCCCGGTTCGGAGGGGACTTGGT
>CAYVMB010000022.1:0-5757 GCA_964452435.1 uncultured Gammaproteobacteria bacterium | reverse complement strand
TTAATAGTGCAGGCCTTGATTTGATTGATGCTGCCCGGTTCGGAGGGGACTTGGTCGGAATAAACAGTTTGGATTGAATCAATGATTAATAATTGTGGTTGATTTTTGAGGGTGGTGGCGATAATTGTTTCGGCGTTGGTTTCACTGGCAAAGGCCATTTTTTGTGGCTCATAGCCCAAGCGATCTAAGCGTAATTTGATTTGCTGGCCGGATTCTTCACCGCTAATATAGATAATCGATAATTCTCTCTCTAGGGCTTGAGCTATTTGGGCAACTAGGGTTGATTTACCACAGCCAGGTTCGCCACTTAACAAAATTAGGGAGCCAGGGACTAGACCGCCGCCGAGCACGCGGTCGATTTCAATAATATTGGTTGAATAGCGCTGGGCTGGTCCTTTTGGCAAGTCCTGCCAATCCAATAATTCGGCTGGTTTGACGCCGACTAGCGCTTGTTTTTTTTGATTTTCTCGACTATCTGAGTTGCTGGGCAATTCTTCGTTTAAAGTTCCCCAAGCGCCGCACTCACTACAGCGACCAGCCCACTTTGGTGACTGGGCACCGCATTTGCTGCAGGCAAAGATAGTTCTGGGCATATATTTGCTTAGGGGAGAATTAATTTAGAGTTCAGTCCTAATTTTGGTCAGCGGTGGTTAACAACTCAGCTTCAATGGCGTTGTGCAGATCTTCCCAACTGATTTGACCCAAGAAATCACGTTGGTTGACGTAAGTATAGGGTGTGCCGCTAACTCCTAGAGCATCGGCTTCTTTCAGGTTATTGTTAATCATGGCTTCGGCTGTCTTATCTTGGTCTAAACATTGACGAAAAATTGCGACATCCAGGCCGGCCTTAGAAGCTGCTTGCTCTAAATCACGGTCCTGTAAAGAGTCGCTAGACAAGAGTTGGTCGTGGAATGGCCAGAATTTGTTTTGTTGCCAAGCGCAGCGGCCAGCCTTGGCTGCTTGATATGATTGGCTGGTTTGATTGGTTTCAGGTAAGTCTTTCCAAATTACCCTAACTTGGTCAGGGTATTGGTCTAGGGCTTGCTGAATAACTTTTTCTTGTTGTCGGCAGAAACTACAGGCGAAATCGCTAAAATAGACAATATTAATTATAGCTTGGTCTGAGCCGCGGCTTGGGTCGTTAGGGGAAATAATCGGTCCCATAAGCGAGGCCGGGCTGACTGCTGTTTTAGTAGTTAAATTACCTTCGTTAGCGGCTTGTTGGCGGAAGTTTTCTTGCAAAGTATATTTTATTTCCGGTTGATCGGCTAACTTGTCAGAAAATAGGGTCGGCCAATTAGTGGCTGTGTTGATTAAGACAAATAAAGCCAACCCAGCTCCAGCCAGAATTAAACTGATAATCCAAGGATTGTCGATGCTTTTACCCCAATGAAAAATATTTTTCTTGATCTTGTTAGTCATATTAATTAGCGTAATTTAATTTTATTAATAGAACCAGTATTTTTATTGGTGAAATAAAGGTTGTTGCCATCAGGGCTAACAAAGAGATTGCTAATAGTAACGTCATTATCAGGAATAGCCATCAATTGTTTAGTCCCAGTTTGGGTATTAATTTTGTAGATTTGGTCAGGAGTTTGATCGGACAACGAGGGTAAGAAACCAGCGCCGTAATCAAGACTGGTTGGTACGGCACAGTATAATTCATTGCTTCCTGAGAAGTTACATTTTTCGGCCCAGGTTTGAACATTGAGCATTTGTCGGTTATTGCCGATTTGGCTGCCCGAGGCATCAACAATCCAGAGCATCGGTTTCATTTGGTTTTCGCTGTAGTAGACGCTATAGAGGAGACGATTGCCATCGGGTGACCACTGTTGTTGAAAACCACGTCCAGGAATGACTGTTGATTTAAAATTTTCATTATTTAAACCAAGAAAATAGACAGTTTGCCGATCATAATCAATACCCTCGGTATACATGGCAACAATTTGATTATTTGGTGACCAGCTAGGGTAAACACGTTTATCATTTTCGCCAATATATTCGATAACTTTACCACCGCTGCCGTCGCTATTGGTGATAGCTAGATAGCGATTGTCCGGATCCATGCCTAAACTTTTCATAACTAATTTATCGCCATTGGCTGAAAAATCAAAGTCTTCCCAGTGCTTTGCTAGGGTGGCTTGTTTTTTAGTGGCAAAATCATAAACGACCTTACTACTGTCTGGATACTCTAAAACAGCCTTATTGCCATCTTTTGACCAGGTGACATCGCTGACATTATAAAAAACTTTATTACTCAATAGATTGGTTTGTCCGTTTTGATCAACGCCATAAAATTTACCATCAGCAGGATTATAGTATTGAACCTGTCCGGTTTTACTGTTAATAGTTTGTCCAAGAGTTGGGCCGTCAACTAGGCGGCTAGTGTTGGTTATTCTGCCAACAGCTGTTGGAGTAATGTCTGGATTTTGATTCTCGATAAATGAAGGGCTGCTGGTTGGAATATCTGAAACGATTGGTAGATTGCCAGTATCATTACCGGCTGGGTTAATATTAGACCCTGAACCGGCCTGGGGTAATCGGCCGACTTCGGTTGTGGTAGTAGTTCCGCCGCCAGTATCTGGCAAGGGAACATTGTGAAAAAAAACAGTATAGAGCAGGTAGGCCATAACAACAACAAAGGCGACAAAGGCTATAATCATTAGCGGTCTTTTGTAGCGTGAGAAAAAATTCATAGGCAGCGATTTATTTTATCAAGTTATAAGCTATTGTGGCCGATTGGCCGAATATGCTATAATGCCAATAATCTGTTATTATTATAGAAGATTGGTTGGTTGCCGTCAAAGTTTATTTTTAACCTTTTCTTTTGCTGACTATGGGTTTATTTAGTTCTGATTTGGCCAGCGGTTGTTTGGGCGTGGACATTGGCAGTTCCGGAATCAAAATTGTTGAATTGAAACGCGACAACAAGCGTGTTGTTTTATCGACTTATGGTTTTAGCGAGGGTTTGGGCGGAGTCAATCCTTTAAATGCGCCAATTGAAGATACTGCTAAAACAATTAATCAGATTCGCCAAGAAGCGGGCATGGCTAGTCGCCGGGTAGTGGCGGGTTTGCCTAATTTTTCTGTATTTTCATCAATTATTACCTTGGTTGATGTTAATGAGGCCAATTTAGCGGCCGCGGTTGATGCTGAGGCGCGTAAAGTAATGCCGTTACCCTTGGAGGAAATGATTTTAGATTGGAAGAAAATTGCTTTACCAGTTGGTCAACGGGTTGAGGATGCTAATCTGGCAGCGGATATCCGTAGTGGTTCCAAAACAATTACCAAGATTTTATTAACCGGTGCGCCCAAAGCCCTGGTTAATAAATATATTGAGATTTTTAAAAAAGCCGAGCTCAATTTAGTTTTTTTAGAGGGAGAGATTATTGCCTTAATTAGATCTTTGATCGGTAACGACAAAGGTACTATTATGTTGGTAGAAATTGGCTCGTCAACTAGTGATTTGGTAATTATTGACCAGGGTGTACCAGTCTTTAACCGTAGTCTAGATTTGGGCGGATTAACAGTTACCCAGTCTATTAGTAAAAGTTTGAATATTGACTTACAACAAGCCGAGCAATTTAAATATGACCTGGGCGTAGCTGGTATTAGATCGGCTGAGTTACCAGAGTCTTTAAAATCTTTAGCTGAGTCAGTGGCTAGTGAGATCAAATATTCTTTAAATCTATTTCAGAATAATAATGGTAAAACTATTGAAAAGATTATGTTAACTGGAGGATCGGCCCTGATGTATAATTTTATTGAATATTTAGCTAAAGAACTTGATATTAATATTATTATTGGTAGTCCCTGGTCGTTAATTTCTTATCCGTTAAATATTAAACCGTTACTGGATGAAATTGGCCCTCGTTTATCGGTGGCCGTCGGTTTGGCTATGCGTGGTATTAATTGATTATGCTTTTTGATCATAAAACAAAAAAAGGCGTTAAATCGCAAGACGGCTGGGAGGGCCAAGAAACGGTTAATTGGTCCGCTACCGAAGGCTATGAGGCTGTTCGGCAGGTTAATAATGGTTTGAGATGGCCGTCGGTTTGGGCCGATCGTAAGGCTAAGCTGGCCCGCGATAAAGCTGGTCAAAAATCAACTACTAATAAAGAACCAGTTGAGACGGAAAAGCCAATAATTACAACGCCAACTATCAAACAGCCAGTTGATATTGCTAGAGCAAACTCTCATCAGGCTAAAGATCGGTCGCATGGTCAGCAGAAAAATTTTTGGCAACGCTGGTTGGGTGGACAGTCAACTGGCCAAGCGCGACGCCTTAATAAGGCGCGTAGTCGTCAGATTAAGCAAAAATCTGGCGGACTATCAGCTGGTGCTGCTCAGGTTAGTTCAGCTAGTTTTCAAAATAAAGAAGAACAGCGCCGTCAACTATTTGAATCTCGTCGAGCTGCTCAATTAGCCGCAGTGCCACAACAAAAACCAGTTGAAAAAATATTAATTAAACCAGAGCCAGCCAGCACTCCGGTTATTGAGCCAACCCGACAAGGTAGCATAAAGGTCGACAATAACCAGCAGAGAGTTCAAGATTTAAAACAACGGTTTGAGCAAAAAACTTGGAATCGGCCAAGTCTGACTGAAACTAATTTGGTTAGTAGTCGAGCCACCCTTTATTTTAATTGGAATAAATTTTGGTTGATTTTAACTCAATGGTTAGTGGTTACGCTATTTTTTCTCTCCTTGTGTGGAGCTTTGTTGTATTTATGGCAACAACGTCAAACCAAGCAAGCCGCTGATGTTACTCAGCGATTTGTTAAAATAAATCAGCTAATTAATTTAACTGAAAATGAAGTCAGTGGTGTTTTAGATTTTCGTTTGAGATTGATTATGGTTAACGAAATGTTGAGCCAGCATATTTATTGGAATAATTTTTTTAGTTTTTTGGAAAAAAATACTTTACCCAATGTTTTTTACCAAGATTTTAGTGGTGATACCAAAGGAGATTATATTTTGCGGGCCAGAACTGATAGTTTTGATAGTATGGCTAAACAGATAAAGGTTTTTCGTCTTTCTCCTGATGTTATTGAAGCTAGTAGCGAAGGTGGAGAGATGGTTAAAAATGAACCAGCTGCCGACGCCAGCAGTACCGATGAGATTATTACTGGCAGCCAATTGAATTTTTCTATTCGTCTAAAAATTAAGCCGGAGTTGTTTTCTAGATAAATATGGCTAATTTATTAAACAAAAAAATCAGTTTAACTAAGCCGGCAATAAAGCAGCCTGGTGGATTTGATAATCCAGCCAAAGCGAACAATCAGCTTTTGGAATTTTTTATAAATAATTATCAATTATTTATTGGGCTGATTTGTCTTTTGGTCATGGTTGGTAGTTTGTTTGGTTTTTTTCTACCTCAATATCGGCAAACTTTAGCTGAGTCCAATGATAATTATCAACGGGCGCAACAAGAATTAGCCGATAAGCAGAAGTATCAGGCTAGTTTAATCAAGCTCAACGATTTTTATAAAAGAATTGATCAGAATACTCGCAGTAAAGTGATGGACATTTTGCCGGTTACTTTAGATAAAGAAAATTTATTGGCCGAAATTGAGGCTATTTGTTTGACCAATAGTCTGTTAATTAAGTCGTCTGATGTGGCGTCCGGAGCAGAGAGTGAAACATCCGCCAGCAGTACAGTAGATATTACTAGTTTAAAAAGCCAGTTGCGGACGGCTATTATTAAATTGGAGTTGCAGGGTAAGAATTATCAGAGTTTTAAGGGTTTATTGAAAACTA
>CAYVMB010000021.1:0-8933 GCA_964452435.1 uncultured Gammaproteobacteria bacterium | reverse complement strand
TGGTAGACACGCATGCCTTAGGAGCATGTGGAGCAATCCTTGTGGGTTCAAGTCCCGCCGCCTGCACCATAATATTTATGTTGAATTTTGATCCGACAATTTTACAGACCATCAAACAGGCTGGCCGCGTTTTAGTAGCCGCCGACATTCGGTCATCAGCCAGCAATGGGGCAGCAGCCATGGCTTTGATGGGTGGTTTAAGTCAGGCCGGTATTCAGGCTGACTTTGTGGCTAATAGCCAACTAGATGATGGTTGGTCAGTTTTAGGTTCAGATATTCGGCCGAGCTTAAGCCTGGCTAGTGAGGATTTTATTATTAGTTTAGATTTGAGTCGGACTAAAGTCGGTCAAATTAAATATAAAATCGAAGGTGATCGTTTAAACTTTTTAATTAAACCTAATAATGGTCAATTTACCGAAGAGGATGTGGAGTTATTGGTTGGTCGTCCACCCTATGATTTGGTAATAACCGTTGGCGTAGTTGAGCCAGAGGTTTTGGGCGAAATTTATAATAATAATTCAGCCTTGTTTTATCAGACACCGGTCATTAATATCGATTGTCAATCTAAAAATGAGAATTTTGGCCAGATTAATTTAGTGGATTTAGTAGCTAGCTCCACGGCGGAGATTGTTTATGATTTGTGGTGTGCTTTGCAGTGGCCGCTGACTCCTGATCAGGCCACCTGTTTATTGGCGGCCCTGATTTATGATACCAAGAATTTTACTAGCACTAAGGTTAGCCCGCAGGTTTTATTAGCGGCTTCCAATTTGATTCGTGAGGGTGCGCGGCGGGAAGCTATTGTTAATCAATGGTATTCAGCGGTTGCTTTGCCGACTTTACGCTTATGGGGCAAGGTTTTGTCTGGGCTGGAGCAGGCTGACAATGGATTGGTGTGGTCTAAATTGGATGTTGGCAATGAAATGGTTTCGGAGACGGCTATTAGCCAGGCCGTTGAAAGATTGCTGGCCGGATTGCAGGATGCTAGAGTGGTGGCTATTTTTTATAATCTTAATCAATCGCCAGAGCCGACGGTTTCTTTGTCGCTGCTAAAAAATCAGGCATCGCTCAAAGACGTCAATCAATCGCTGAGCCAAACCGGCGGCCAAACCGGCGTGGTAATTTACGCTAACGGGGCAATGAATCTTCGAGAATGGCTGCAGGAGTTTAATCCAGTCGGTCAGGGACAGTTAATTTCTTTTAAGAGTAATCTACCAATGTCATCAACAATGGAATTGATTTTGCCGATTTTGAACCGTCGCCTGTCGGAAATAAATTAAAAGTTTGCCAACTGCCAGTTAGTCGGCTATGATTACTGAAGATAAGCGCCCATAGCTCAGTGGTTAGAGCACCGCTCTTATAAAGCGGGGGTCGACGGTTCAAATCCATCTGGGCGCACTTGGTTGACAAATTAAGGAGCAGCTTTTACAATAAGAACGCTTTGGACGGTTAGCTCAGTTGGTTAGAGCGCTACGTTGACATCGTAGAGGTCACTGGTTCAAATCCAGTATCGTCCACAAAAAACAAACCGTGAGGTTTGTTTTTTTATTTTGTTTTCGTTATTAGATAGGCTAAAAAGGTTAAAGTTAAACCAATAATTAAGCCAATAATCCAAGTTAGTGGCGAAGTAGCGGGCTTTTTATTGGCAGTAAAATCTAGAGTTGTCGTGGCTGACGTGCTAGTCGCAACATTTATTTTAATAATATCACTGGGCTGGCGTGGTACCAGGCGATAACCGTTATTATCTAAGGCTAAGCCAGTTATTTGATAATTTTGACCAATCGTGAAATCACTATTTTTCAGTCCAGTACCAGTTTTTAGTTGGACTAATAATTCTCCAAAGTCATCAGTTAGATAAAGAGTAGATTGATTCTTGGCTGATAATTTGCCGGTAAAGACGATCAATTGGCCTGAAGCCAGTCGGTTAATGTCTTGAGTAGTGATCGTCTTAGCAGTTAGTGGAGCAGCGGTAGCTATGACTTTGATATCTTGCTGACCCTTAATGTTTAGCTTTATTTCTTGTGTTGTAGAAACAATTTGACCAGTGGCTTCAATTAGATCGCCTAGAGTCAATTGTGGCCAGAGTTTATAATAACAATAGATTTTTAAACCAGCTGAATTGTTCGGATAAGCGATGTAGAAATATTGGCTGGAAAATTGATGGGGTAGAGCCGTCACCACGCCTTGAACTGTTTGGCTAGTGGTTGCTGATTGATTGGTGTCCAGGGTAGCTGGGTAATTGGGGAAATCAATTACTGTGGTTGGCTCAATTTTAATAGTTTCATTAGCCCAGTGCCAGCCGTCAGCTTCCCGCTGATAGGCAGTGTTAAGTGGAGCCCTGGCATAGTTAATTGCGTCGGCTAGTTGGCCATCAGGTTGCCAGAGGAATAGCTCTTCAGCTTCATTATTAAGACTAAGTCCGATAGTTTTGGTCTCGACAGTCCACAATTGCCCAGCTGCTAGTTGATAATCGGGCAGGCTGATTGGTTTAGCTTGTTTAGCTTTGTCAGCAATAAACCAACCAGCCAAATTGATAGTTGAAGCAGTTGGATTGTGAAGTGTTAAATATTCTGACGAACCACTAGCTGGCCGCGGCAGAATTTCCTGAAAGCGTAGATTAGGTTGACTAGCTGTTTTAGCTGACTGCCCTAGACTGCTACTCAATAAAAAACAAATTAATAAAATCAAACACCCTCTGGTCGCTGACCAGAACCCCTCCTGGTAAGTCATAATTTTATGTTAAAGACTAAGTAAGTTTCTTTTTAAAGAGATCGACCCAAGGGATTTTAACCGGATCAATATTGTTTAATAGACCCAAATAATAACTAAGCCAGCTACCAAAGGCTAATATTTCTAGAGCTTGTTCTAGACGATTAGTAGAGACGGCTTGATAATTGTAAACCAACAGATGGTTTGCCTCTAAAACTTCATCAGTCAAAACTAAGCGTTTGGTTAGTCTGTCAGATAAACCAGTTATTTTGAAAGATAAGGCGGCGATAGTTTCGGGAACGCTAGTTGGAAAAGATAGGCCTTCCATAGCGTAATGATTTAAGTCTGGTACGGTTAAATAATTGGCCAGGTTCTTGCTGGTTTCATTGATTTGATTACGTAAAATATGAAGATTGCCAGTTAGACAATCTGGTCCAATTAGCCAGACTTGGCGGCCGCGCAATTGTTCAGCCAGCTGTTTGGCATCATTATCGGCGGTTGGCACTTCTGGCAGCCAGCGTTGGCTGAGCGAGCGCAGATTGTCTATTAATTTTTCTGCGGCTAGAGTATCAAACTTAAAAAGTTTCAAACTGGATAATAAACCTAATAAACCAAAGACGGCATAGCCAAGACCGAGGCGGGGCTGGCCGGAAGGGTTATATTTTGGGTCAAAGATATAGGCTGGCCAATTGTGTTGACGGGCTGTTTGGGCTAGTTGGTTATTTGGATAATCAGCAGTAATAACTGCCAGTTGAGCGCCGCGCTCTTGGACTTTTTCAATAACACTGAGGGGTTCTTCGGTGGTTCCGGAATAAGTAGAAACAATATAAAGAGTTTGGTCATCAACATAGCCGGGGATGGTATAACCAGGTTCAATTAAAATTGGTGTAGTCAGCTGCTCGGCTAAAGCTGAAGCTATCAAGCGCGCTCCTAGGTTGGAGCCACCCATACCATTGAGAACAATCTTGTTGATTTGTTTAGTCAATGGTTGGACTGATTGGTTTTTAATATCCTGAATAACTTGAGCCAGCTGATCCGGTAATAGGGCGATGGCCGCGCCGACTTGGCCACTATCTAAAGCCAAGCGTTCGGTCTGATTATCAAGGTTAGTCATAGGCAAAATTACAGATAATAAGTTTGATTATTATAGCAATAATATTGCTCTTTATCAAAAATTGTGATAATTTGACAATAAGTTTTACTCTTCAGAAATTTTTATGTCCGGACACTCTAAATGGGCGACTACTAAGCGCCAGAAAGCCGTGGTTGATGCCAAACGCGGGGCTATTTTTACCAAGATGAGCAATCTAATTAGCATTGCTGCTCGCGATAAAGGCGGCGATCCAGCTATTAATTTTGTTTTGCGCATGGCCATAGACAAAGCTCGCCAGGCCAATATGCCTAAGGATAATATTGATCGGGCCATCAAGCGGGGCACGGGTGATGGCGGTGGTCAGCAGATTGAAGAATTGGTTTATGAAGGGCAGGGCCCAGCTAGTAGCCAGTTTATTATTAAATGTGTTACCGATAGCCGTAATCGGACAGCCTCAACTATTCGTCACCTATTTTCTAAGGCCGGTGGTAGTTTGGGCTCTGTTGCCTGGAATTTTGCTCCTCGTGGTGTGGTGCAGATTACGACCGAAGCCCTAGCTAATAAACAGGCAGATCGGGATAATTTTGAACTGGAATTAATTGATCAAGGAGCTGAAGATATTATTAGCGAGAATGAGGGTGTAACAATTTATACTAATCCAGAAGGTTTGCCACGGCTCAAGGCTTTTTTAGACCAACAGGCGATTGTTACTGAACTAGCAGAAATACAGCAGGTGGCCAAAGAAAAGCTAGTAATTAATAGCGAAGAGGACCGGCTGAGATTGGAAAAATTTGTGGAATTACTAGATGACTGTGAAGACATTAGCGATTACTATACTAATGCTGAGTGGGATTAATGATTAAACAGCAAAAAATCATTATCGGCTTTGACCCAGGATTAGCTGATACCGGTTTTGGTGTTATTGCCGCCAATGGTGCAAAATTGGTTTGTTTAGATTACGGTTCGTTAAAGACTCCAGCCAAGACAAGCTTACCAGACAGGCTGGCCGATCTTCATGGTCAAGCCGAGAAATTATTGGATAAATATAAACCGGATTTAGTTGGCATTGAGCAATTATTTTTTTGCCGTAATGTTACGACAGCCTTTCAAGTTGGACAAGCTCGCGGTGTGGTTATGCTAGCTATTGGCCAGCGCCAGATTCCTTGTTTAGAGTTTACTCCGCTGCAAATTAAACAAGCCGTGGCCGGCTATGGTCAAGCTGATAAAAAACAAGTTCAAAAAATGGTCAAATTGATGCTGTGTCTACAAGAAATTCCCAAACCAGATGACGCCGCCGATGGACTAGCGGCTGCCTTATGTGCCGCGCAGAGCCAGTCAACTCTACTGGCAATTAAGGCTAAACAATAATAATATGAGTAAAATATTAAAAATAGTTAGTATTGCTTCCGAAGTAGCGCCGTTCAGCAAGACCGGTGGATTGGCTGATGTGGCACGCAGCTTGCCAAAAGCCATTAGTCGTTTGGGACATCAGGTTATTGTGATAACCCCGCTGTATAATAAATCTATCAACAAACAGACATATAAACTAAAAGAGCTTTTTCATGATATAAAAATAACAATTGGTGGTCAGATAGTCAGCGTTAATTATTGGCAGGGTTATTTAATGGATGGTTTGCCAGTTTATTTTGTTGAACAAAAAGATTATTTTGGTAACAGCCAAAAAATTTATGGTGCGGTCAACGACAACGCTCGTTTTTATTTATTTGATGTGGCTGCTTTACGCCTTTTGGAATTATTAGAATTTAAACCGGATATTATTCATTGTCATGATTGGCAGAGTGGATTAATACCGCAATTATTAAATAGTCAGTTCAAGAAATCAGCGGCTTTACGCGGGGCTCGGACAGTTTTTACTATCCACAACCTGGTTTTTCAATTTGGCCATAATTGGTGGCAGACCCCGGCAGACAAGAAAGACTTCGGTACCAAAAAATTACCAGATTTTGATAATCCTGATTTGGAATACATCAATTTTGCCAAGCGGGCAATTTTGCAGGCCGATATTATTAATACGGTTAGCGAACAATACCGTGAAGAGATTATGACCAGCCATTTTGGTCAAGATTTGCATCGGATTTTACGTAATCGGATAGATCGCTTATTTGGTATTATTAATGGTATTGATCATTTTGAGTATAATCCTAGTAATGATAATAATTTACCAGTCAAATATGATTGGCGCTCAGCCACTGTTGGCAAAATGGCTAATAAAACCTATCTTCAGGACAAATTAGGCCTGCAAGTTGATGGGGATGCTCCGTTGCTTTGTGCTACATCACGAATCACTTTTCAAAAAGGTTTTAGTTTGATTATGGAAATTATGAGCTGGTTGCTGAAGCGAGATGTTCAGATTGTTATTTTGGGCGACGGTGATAATCAATATGTCGGTCCGCTTAGAGCTTGGAGTAAAAAATATCCCAAGAGGTTAGCAGTTTTATCTTATAAAAAGAACCCACAATTAGAAAGTTTGATTTATGCCGCCAGTGATTGCTTATTACTGCCGTCGCATCATGAGCCTTGCGGCATTAATCAATTAATTGCTATGCGTTATGGTTGCGTGCCAATTGTTCGTAATGTTGGTGGGCTTAATGATACTGTTAACAATTTTAATCCGCGAACTAATCGTGGAACTGGTTTTGTTTTTAATAACTTCATAGCTATTGCTCTCTATACGGCAATTATTCGTGCCTTAGAAAATTTTTATCATCAGGCCAGTTGGGCTGGATTAATAAAGCGGGGTATGAAAACAGCTAGTTCTTGGAAGATTCCAGCCAAAAAATATGTTAATTTATATCGACGAGCTTTAAGATAAATCTATGCGCTGGGTTAATGTTCTACATTTTTATCAACCGCCGCTTAGTCAGCCAGAATTTATTTTAGAAGCGGCCAAGCTTAGCTATCAGCGGATAGCCGATGCTTTATTAAAATCACCAGACAGCCGAGTGACTGTTAATTTTTCTGGTTGTTTACTAGAGCAATTATTGTCATTGAATCAGCAGGAATTGATTGCTGATTGGCAGAAATTAGTGGCCCGTGGCCAAGTAGAGCTTTTGGGATCGGCCTATTGGCATGCTTTATTACCAAAAATAAGTCTTGATGAGTTGGAACGTCAAGTAGCCGCGCAAGAAAAAATTTTGGCTCGCCTTTTTAAAGTTAGTCGACCAGCCGGTTTTTTTGCCCCTGAGCTAGCTTATTCGCCAGCTCTAGCTAAGTGGCTAGTAGAAAGAGGTTATTATTACGCCGTTGTTGATGAGATTAGTGTTGGTGATCAACTGACTGCCGGTAAGCAGCTATTTTATCAGGACCGTGCTTCTGGTTTAGTTATGGCTGTCAGGCAGCGCGAATGGTCCAAGAAGTATCCGCCCGAAACTTTAGCAGGTGATTTGTCTATCTGTTCACAAGATTTGTTCACAGCCACCGATGGTGAATTATACGGTCTAAGGCATCGCGATTACCGGGGTAATTTAGAAAAGTCTTGGCAAAATCAAGAGATTAACAAAATTACGGTTAGCCAAGCATTGGTGGGGCAAGCCACTTTTTTACCAGTCGATTTATTGGCAGCTTCTTGGGAAAGCACGCCGGCTGAGCTAGCCAACCAGCAACCCTTTGCTGTTTGGAATGATCGGCATAATCATTTACAGAAGATTTTATGGTCGTTGGCTGATTTGGCTCAAGAGGCGGCTCAGCATTTTATTGATGACAAGAACCAAGAATGGATATTGCGCCATTTGCATCAAGGTTTGGCTAGCTGTGCTTGGTGGTGGGCAAGTAATCGAGATTTTGCTTTGTTTGGCCAACGAGCCTGGGGTCCAGAAGAGATTATTCGTGGCGCTGAGCAATTAACTAAAAGTGTTCGATCTATAGAAAATCCAGCTAGTCGTCCCTGGAAACAGCAATCTGATAAAATATTTTGTTCACTGCAGTCTAAAGTTTGGCAGCAACACTGGCAACAGTGGCCTAAAAAATAATCTATGTTTAGTGTTGATAATATTCTAGACCCAATAAAGATTGGTCGCTTATTGAACCAACGATTGGCTGAGGTGAAGCCAATAATTTCGGACATTGTTGTTAAACAGGTTGAGTTAATTAAGAGTAATTTTCATCAAGATTATTATAATTTGGTGGCAGCCTACACCCTGTCTTGCTTAGAGGATGGACAAAAAAAAGAAATGGTTATTTATTGTTCAGCTCACAGCAGTGAATCGCGTCAACAGACCATGAATAATTTGCGTTTGCTGTGGCTTAAGAAAGTTCCTGATAATCAATTTCAAGCTAACCGACCCTTATTCTATGAACCAGGTTGTCGGGCTTTATTTTATGTTGGTCTGCCGGGCCGCAATTTATATCAATGCTTTGAGATTGGTCAAGAAGAGAAAATTAATGACTATCTTCAATTAACTGCCAAATGGTTGTCTAGATTACATCGTCTTACCCTAGGTATGAAGGATTGGCCAGGTGGTCAACAACAATTAATTGGTCAAGTTGTTCCTGGTCGTTTGCGGGCACTAAAAAGAATTGAACAAAATTGCCTGCAATACCACAATCGTTTTATTCGGCTCTATGATTTATTAGAAAAGCGTGAAGCTAGTCACTGGCCGAAGCAAGAGGGCTTAGCCATGATTCATGGTGATTTGCATCCGGAAAATATTGTTATTAATGATCAGGGTGCGGCGATTATTGATTGGGCCGATGCCTCGCTGGGTGATCCAGCCCGCGATTTGGGATCTTTTATTCAGCAGTTAATTTTTATGGGTCAACGTCATATTCCAGATCAAGCTTATTGGCAACAAGCGCAGACTTTATTTTTAGAGACCTATCAGCAGGAGTCTGGTGTAAAATTGACAGCCGACTGGTTGTCACGGCTGGAAACTTATTATTATTTTACAGCCTTTCGGACCGCTATTTATTTTGTGACCAAATCTGGTCCAGAGCCAGAGCGAGCCGACGGTCTTTTAGATGAAGTAGAAAATAATTTAAACTGATTATATGTTAATTGATTTACAAATTCATTCAATTTATTCCGATGGTTATCTGTCACCGACCGCTGCGGCTAAGTTTTTAGCCAAGCAAGGGGTTAAAGTAGCTTCGCTAACCGATCATAATACTTTAGATG
>CAYVMB010000020.1:0-9170 GCA_964452435.1 uncultured Gammaproteobacteria bacterium | reverse complement strand
ACCACAGTTCCTAGCCACAAACAACGATTAACTCGTTGCCAATTCCAACGACGATTAATCGGCTTTTTAGTTTTTAGGCAATTAGCAGAAACTAATTCTTGATTGTTGACGGTCATAAGGGGTTGATTAATCAATTTTTTGAGCAGCTCTTAGTTTAGCGCTGCGCGATCGCGGGTTAGCCACGATTTCGGCCGAACTGGCCGTGAGCGGATGACGGTAAATTATTTTTAAGCGTGCGTGGTGGCCGCATTGGCAGATAGGGAATTCGGGTGGACAGAGGCAATCTTTGCTCTCTTTTAAGAAAAATTGCTTAACCAGCCGATCTTCCAGACTATGGAAACTAACTGCGGCAATGCGGCCGTTTAGGCACAACAAGCCAAGGGATTGATTAAGAACAGCCGATAAATTCTCTAGTTCTTGATTAGTGGCGATACGCAGGGCCTGAAACAGTTTGGTGGCGGGATGCTGTCGGCTTTTAGCCAAATACTTTGATGGTAGGGTGGTTTGAACTATTTCTACTAATTCTTGACTGGTAACAAATGGCTGACGGCCGCGGTGACGGACAATCGCCTTAGCTAACGGCCCGGCCCAGGGCTCTTCGCCATATTCGCTGATAATTCGCCTTAGTTCGCTTTCCGTCCAATGATTGACGATTTCCGAGGTTGACAACGGACTATCTGGCCCAAAAGCCATGTCTAGCGGACCATCCTGATTAAAGGAAAACCCCCGACTACGGTCAGCTAATTGAGCCGATGACAGGCCTAAGTCCAAAACCAGGCCGTCAAACAGTCCATCAATCCGTCTTTCAGCCAGAGCTGTCGATAGATTGGCGAAATTATCATTAATCAAAAGAACATTACTTAATTTTTCTTGGGACAACTTTTCTTGCGCGGCGGCGATGGCCAGTGGGTCAAGATCAAATCCGACTACCAGCCCTTGCGGACCAACCGCTTTGGCCAAAGCCGCGGTATAGCCGGCTCCACCCAAAGTGGCATCAATAAAACGCTGCCCTGATTGTGGTTGTAAAACTGCTAAAACTTCCTCAAGTAAAACTGGCTGATGCTGGTAATCCATAGATTACTGCAAGTCATCCAACGATTCAGCAATTGAACCGCTAGTCTTGTCATTATTAGACCGGTAAGCTTCCCAGCGGTCTTTGTCCCAGATTTCTAAACGATCGTAGAGACCGGCCACCACGGCTTGCTTGCGCAAGCTGGCGAATTGGCGCAGATATTCGGGCAGCACTACCCGTCCCTGCGCGTCACACTCTACTTCGCTGGCACCAGACAACATGAAACGGGCAAAGGCCCGCTGGTTAGCCTTGTTAAATGACAATTGGCTCAATTTGCTAGAAACTAATTCCTCCCAAGCGGCTTTAGTATACAAAAACAGACAGTCGTCCAATCCTTTGGTAACAACTGCCCCTTTTTTCAAATCGGCCCGGAACTTAGCCGGAATTGCTAAGCGGCCTTTCTCGTCTAGATTGTGTTGGAATTCGCCGATAAACATTGTTTGGGAGTTAGGTGGCGGTGTTAAGTATTCACCACTCTTCACCACTTTTCACCACATTGAGAATTATAGGCTTTTTTAAAAAAGCCGTCAAGTCTTTATGACTTGCCAAAATAATGGCTAATTATAAACAAAAAAATCATTACAAAAAACACCCCAATTAGGGTGCTCGATAATCAGCTGTGGAAAATTTGTGTTCAGTAAAAAATAGGCCTAAAAGGCTTTATTTAACCACCTTCTTAATCGTAATATTGGGCTGACCGGAATATTCTGGCTCCACAATTTGATAACCATCACTTTGTAGCGGCTGACCATTAGTCCCCGCCACTGGCAAACTCAAAGCATAGGCCAAAGCATTGGCCGTGACGACGCCAATCCGCAAGGAAGTAAAACTGCCACCATAATTAACCACCTGAATATCAATCAAATCAGACCACTCCAGCTGCTGTTCAATTAATAATTCCAAAATACCCGGTAGTAATTGTTCGGCCTGCTGGCGATCACCCGGCCAAAAACGCTCAGTGATTAGTTTATCCGCCTGCTTGATGGCCACACTAACACCGGTCTGAGAAACAGTATCAATAAATAATTGGTATTTCATAGTCTTATTGTAAAGAATCTATTCAAAAAAATAAAGGCCCAGGTCTTATTCTTTCAGCGGTTAGACTGATTAAATAAGACCGGGCCCAGGGAAAGTTTTGGTTAATATTGGGTCGGACGGACTTCCCAACCGCCCTTACCACCGTCAATTGGTAAGAGGTAAAATTCCAACCAACCGTCGGCGGGGACCCAGTATTTACTTGCGGTCATGTCCGCTAGGTCATTCAAGTGATGACCATAGCGAACTTTAAAGGGGTTATCGGCGAGTATTGTTAGGGGTAGCGTCGCCTCACCCCAGCCGGAAAAAAAATCTGAGGCCTGAAGAATCTGGCGGTTCAGATCACCGCCGTTAGGCGACTGAAACTCCAACCAACCTCCTCCCTGGTAATTCGACAACCGGTCAAAGTTGCAGAAGAACTTCAGAGAGTCCTGCCCTGCGGTCATCCGCAGGGTAGCCGGGGCATCATCGCCCAATAATCCGGGTAACTGACTAACGCCACCGCCAGTTGGCAGTAACTGGCCGCCAATTAAAGAGAAGTGCAAATTACCGCCGCCAGTCTCGGCAACGAAATAAGCACTTTCACTGATGTCGGCCCAATTCCACTGAGCGGGCGGCTGACCAGAGATAAAGTTCCCTCCAAAATTGAGGAAAACATCATTCTGGTCCCAGCAGGTCACAGTCACTATAAGGCGACCGTTCTCCTGTTGGTTGGCCAGCTGGACCCAGTTGTAGCCAGACACAGAGTTGGTAATAATTACCCCACCCGGTTGGCCCGTTATAAAGGGATTAGCTCCGGAGCCGCCAGAATAGGCAGATGTACTCAACCCAATCCGATAAATCCACTTCCCCGAGTTTTCCTGGCTCGAAGACAATAGAACCAGCACATCATCGTTGGGCGGAATGCCGGGTTGATACACCCTCACCTGCCGGGTATAAGTATTACTATTCCCATTGGAATAAGTAACCTCCACCGAGGCTGTGAAAGTGCCAATATTTACATACCGATGCTCGGTTTGAGCAAAGGTAGTGGTAACGTTTGGCGTGCCATCACCGAATGTCCATAGGTAGGACACCGGTGAGCCGGTAGTGTTAACGGTAAATCCGGCCCAAATATTGACCAACAGAGAATCAACATTTTTGCCTCCTTGGCTCAACTTGATGCCGTCGTCCGGAACAACCGGGATAGTCGGCATATCCGAACATGCAGCCAGAAAAACCATTGCCAGCATTGCTGCCAGCCCGAAAAAGAGAACTCTCCTTTTCATTTTGTACTCCTTCGCCCCCTTGGGGGCTTCTTTGTTTTTTTGTTAAAGTGCTGACTTACGCCAGCCGACGAAACACTATAATTAGTCATTCGTCGGCTGACCCCAAACTTTAAGCTTGGGACAGCTGATATATCTTTAAGGTGCTATTGGTAATATTTTGCCAATCATACTCAGTGCGTACCCGAATTTGAGCTTGCTGAGCCAATTTATCGCCAGACTCAGGATTGTCCAATAATTGTTGTAATTTGCTAGCTAAATCAGCGCTGTCTTTATTGTGAAATGACTGGCCATAACCGCCAACCGCTTCTAAATTCTCGGGAATATCGCTAATTAATACTGGCAAGCCATAGGCCATAGCCTCTAGTAAAGCTACTGACAAACCTTCTGACTCAGATGGTTGAACAAACAAGCCAGCTTGGCTAAATAATTGAGCTAAATTATCGCCGGATTGCTCGCCAGCTAAAATAATGCGCTGATCACCAGCTGCTAAACTCTTCAATTCAGCAACATAATCATCAGTGTGCGCTCCGCCGCCAACAATTACCAAGGAGTAATCGGTTTTTAGCTGACGAAAAGCCTCAATCAAATAATGCAAACCTTTATGGCGCACCAAGCGGGAAACAGCTAAGATATATTTTCCTGACTGTAATTCTAGCTTCTGCAAAATGTCAGAGCTTTTACCACTGCCAGCAATAACTACTCCATTGGGCACATAACTAGCCTGACGGCCATATTTTTGAGCAATATAATCAACTAAACCACGAGAGACAGCAATGACTTCATCGGCTAAGCGACAGCCAACCATTTCACCAAAATGTAGATACCAACGAGCTAAACGACCCCATTTCTGATGGTAATAGTCTTGACAATGGAAAGTAAAGACTACCTTAGTTCTCGGTTTAAAAATCTTAACTAACCACAATAATGAAGCTGGGCCAATTGCCTGAAAATGAACAACATCAGCTTTACGAAATAAGACATCCAAACTACAAAATAAAGTATGGCTAAAAGCATCCAAATGCTTGGTCGGTAGTGATGGCCGACTAATCAACTTAACTCCTTGATATTCAGTCAATTTTCGATCAGTATAATTTGGCCGAGTATAAACAAAAACTTCCTGTCCTTGTTTGGCCAAGCTGGTAGCCAAAGCTTCAACGTGTTTTTCCACACCGCCGCTTTTAGCCGGTATACCCTTTTGTCCGATGAAATAAATTTTCATAACCAACTTTATAATTAAAAAATCAATCTTTAATTTTCAATCTGAAAGCTAATACTATAATTTTTCTGGCTGGTTTGTCCTACAACCTTAATATCAGTTGGTAATGGATTTAACGTCGAAACGGTTTGGCTAGTAATAGCTGGCACGGTCAAAATCTTTTGAAAACGACCAAAGCTATCAGTAGTTACGGTAGATGTCGCCTGGTGATTACTTAAAAATTTAATTTCTAAATTCTCATTAGCAGCAAAACCAGCACCGCGCAAAGAAATCTGGCTGCCAATAGCCGCTCGATTCTTATCTAAATTCAACATTAATGGTTCGCTAAAAACCGCCTGATTATCTAAGCGATCCTCAGTAGAATGGAAATTAGCTACCTTCCTCATTTGATCATCCAAAATGCTAATAGCTCCATTATTAAAAATAACCAAGTGATCACGGTCTTGCCAATTAATTAAACGCAGACCCATAGACCAACCATCAGCGGCACCCATGTCTTTAACATAGGACCATTTATCTGGACGTAAATTAGTTTTAACTAAGCGCACAACCCCAATACCGTCACTAATATATAGTTTTTGACCATCGGTAGATGGAACAACATCGTAACCATTGCTAGCTGTATAGCGAAAACTATTCAATAAATTACCCTGAAAATCAAATTGCTTAACCGCCCAATCATCAACCACATAAATACTACTACTAATCTGATCGTTATACATTTGACGATTGCCATCTTCGCTAATGGTCAAATTGGCACTAACTGTCCATTGTCTAGTTTGCAAGTTAAAAATCTTTAACTGCTTACCCTCAATAGCAAACAACAAATCTCGGCTAAGAGTAAAATTATAGGGATTATCCAGTTTTATATTAAGACTATCAACAACCTGCAAATCAGAGTTCCAGATTTTAATACCCTTACTGCCAGCGGTTGCTAAGCGGCCATCAAAGACGCTAACTGAACGAAACCAATCCCAAGAATTATCTTTTAATCGGTTGACTAGTTCAGGTTGGCTAGGGTTGCTGATATTATATTTATATAAATAGCGGCCGTTAACAGCATATAAATATAATGAACCATTCTCCTGGTTAAAGGCACAATTATAAAAATTATCGCCCGGCAAATAACCAGTTTTATCCGGAGCTAATTCAGCTAGTAAATTAACGCGTTTATCTGAAGCCTCCATAATCTGCAAACGATCCATATTAGTGGAAGCAATCAATAAACGACCACGATAATTGACCGCATCGCCCTGATAATAAGGCTTAACCCGTCCTTGAGTAAACGGAGCAACAATAACTATGGCCGCCAAAACTAGCAATACCGGCCACAGATTAATTAATTTTTCCCTTAAATTAGACATAAAATGTGTTAAATTTTAATCAATCGCGCCATCAAAGAGATGACTTAATATCTTAACACATTTATTTTAAATAGTCAAGAGACAGCGACCCCAAGTCGACTATTCCTCTAACCAAGTTTGAACCTCACCTTGGCCTTTAGAGCGACTATCATAATCTAGGTTGCTAGATAAGGCCGGCAACTCACCGCGCCAAATTTTTTCTGACCAATTATCGTCAGCTCGCCACTCGCCAGGTTTAATTAACGGAACTATTTTGCCGACCATTTCTTCGGTCGGATTAATGGAGACATAAAAGCTGGCTTGTTTTTTGGGCGCTTCATCTGGCCACTGACTAATTCGCCAATTAATCTTACGATTAACCTCGTCATAGCTTAAATTACCGCCAGTTAAACCGGCTTCCCCTTGCCAAACGGTATTATCGGCTAACTGAGCAGAAAACTGCACATCGGATAAATCCCCACCAGCATTTTCTAACGTCCAGGTGATTAAATAACTAGTTGGTAATCCGACAATCGGCGGCAAAGGACCAATCCCCACCTGATCGCCGTCGCTAGTATAAAAATAGGCTCCGGCTGTCGCCTGTACTGAACCAGCCTTTTTAAAACTGAATTCTTGATCTGGCTGAAGCCAATTTTGACTGGCTGACTTGGCCTGCAAACGACAAACAAGCTTGATTTGCTTGCTGGCCGCGGCTGGCTGAGCCGACCAAGACCAATTAACCGTTAGCTGACCTGTTTGGCGCGGAGTTAATTCAGCAATCAATTGACCATCAGACCAACTAAACCGATCGTCCGAGGCCTCTTGAAGCGGTAAAAAATGCTGAGAATTTCCAGGATAACAAGAATAGCTAATAGCTATAGCTTGATCGGCCTGATTAGTATAGTTGATATCAGCTACTAAATACTTAGTAGTTTTATCAATCACTATTGGCCTAAATTTGACTTGCCAATCTAACGGTAGGTTTTTATATCTAACTGCTCGTCGCTGAGCTGACTGAAGATTAGACCAAAAACGCCCGTCCAAAGAAATGGTAGAATTTTTAATCAACAATAAAAGAATTAACAAAATAAATACCAACATGACAATGCCCAAATCTAAAACTATTCGCCAATAACCCCTCGTATAGAACCTATGATAGCGCCGCTGCCAGATGGCAATTATTTTTCTAATCATAGCCTTAATTATAGCATTAATTGCGTTGGCCGACCAAAATTTCACCACGACCATCGCCATTTAAATCATTAATCATTACTTGATAGCCGGTTTTAGCCTCATCTTTAAAGGCTTGAAATTGACCTAATAATTTACCATAGCGATTGAAAATTCGCACCTGCGGTCCACCACCAATACTAGCCACCACGACTATCTCGGATTCACCATCACCGCTAATATCACCAATAGCCGTGCTAATACCACCACGGAAATTTCGATCAAAAGCTAACCAAGCCGGTGCTAATAACTTGCCGGAATTGGAATACAGCTTAATTAGCGGTGCCATACCTCCTTGCGGGGTAACGACAATAGCCATTTCACCACGGCTATTGAGCTGTCCGGCTGAAACATTAATGCCACCACGAAAATTTTGATCAAAAGCCAGCCACTCAGGGCTAAGTAGCTTTCCTTGATAATTATACAGCCGAACTACCGGTTTGAGGCCGCTACCGGCACCGACAATTAAATCAGCCTTTTTATTCTTCGGCGCATACAAAGCGACACTGGGCCGCCCCAGATACTTTTGACCAAAAGGCTGCCACTTATAAATTATTTGACCGCGGCGGGTAATCATTACCTCGTTACGACGGTTAATCACTTGCTCCAAGCCGCCCTGACTATCCATATCAAATAAAATCACCTGATCGCCACCGGCTAAATTAGCTTGATAAGCAAAAAAACCATTACGCACCGATTGGCCACGCTGATCAAAAACTCTGACAAAACCACCATTATAAAAAGTCTGATCAATAATATTCAAATCTCGTTTGAGTAAAATCAGACCATCATTGGGCTCTAGTAATAAATAATTAACCCGCTGTCCATTATTAATTAATGGGGCCTGACTACCACGAATTTTTTCCAGTTCTTCTTTGTTTAAAGAATAGAGTTGCCGTTTATTGGTAGAATTGACTACAGCCACGCCATAATCAAAATCACGCCGCCATAATCCGGCCTGAATCTTATTATTATTCGGCGCTAATAAATTATAAGGAGCAGAGGTCGGCTGACCGAGCTTAACTGAATATTCATCATACCACCAAGTCTGTTCATGGGCTTGATCACCATGATCAAAAGAAAAATAACCATCACCCAATAAAGCACTAGTTAGTCCAAAACGTAATTTCTGATAATTATTCTGCTGACCAGTATTATTGGTATTACTATTGATGATATAGAGCTGCGGAGAATAATTTTGCGACGGCAGACGGTTTAAATATTGCTCCATAGAAGCTGTCCAAGTACCATTACCCTCCCAATGGGCTGGAAAAGTTTCAAACATCCGACCATTAATTTTAGATTGATAAATGGGCAAAGAACTACCATTAATCAAAATTAACTTATCATTGCCCCAACATTGACGAGCTGTCTTAAATAGTCCAGCCAGGCCTTTCTGCCAACTGGCGTCTAAACTGACTAAAGAATCAGGGCGATAATCACCATCCAAATCTATACCCTTTTGATTGAAACGATTTAAACTATTCTCCACCGTATCAAACATTAAACCATCCCATTTTTGACGATCCAAATCATTTTGCCAAAAATTTAAACTAAACTCTGTCCAGCCTGGTTTATTAATATTAACAGCATAAAGATTAGGCCAAATCTCTAACCTTTCACCCTGACCATTTTTTAACCATAAATCTTGTTCCTCAACCTGACGAAACAAGCTATTCAGGTTGCTAGTCATGGCCATAGCCGGATAAGTGTAAGCTAACACCTTACCGTCAGGATTGGCTTGTTTATATTGCTCAAAAAAATCAGGAAAAGACCATTGATAATCATTAGGGATAATTAGCAAATCCCAGCGATATAGACTAACTAAATCAGCCGGCTGAACATGGCCGTAATACTTTAAATAATAATTAGCCAGCCGCGGATAGTCGGTTGACAAACTCACAGCTTGCGCTGAATTAACGGCTAAACCAAAAAATAGGCTAATACAAAAAATTGTCCAAAAACGCCTAATCATGACTACGATTTTGTAAAATCTGTTGATAAAT
>CAYVMB010000019.1:0-9265 GCA_964452435.1 uncultured Gammaproteobacteria bacterium | reverse complement strand
ATTCGGCTGAACACTCTTCTGGAGCAGTATTAAAGGCCGAACAAATAGTCTTCAACAGACTAGCGCTGTCACGATTGGCACTAATTTCCTGGCCATTAATAATCAGTGTCGGAGAACCCTGAACACTATATTTGGTATTGTCCTCTTTATCTACACCAAATGGTGGGAATTGTCCTTTCCAGGCGTCTTTGTTGTTGTAACCGTCAGTAATACCAAACTTTTTATCGGCAGCACTGATGCAAGACTGCATAGAAGCCTCATCAATCTTAGCTTCTTTATAACAATCGCTGGCCTTACCAGATTTAAGAAAACAATTTAAATAACTAATAAATTTATCATTCTGCTCCTTCTGGATACAATATTGAGTTAAATTTTCATCAATCTCTGTCTTCTCATGCATGGCATAATCACAAAATTTGATTTTGAAATCAATTTTGTCACCAAGTTTTTCGACAACCGGCAAAATGCCTCGCTCCATCTGCAAACCATAAGGACAATAGCTCATAACAAATAGCTCGACTACTGGCTTGTCGCTTTTCTTTTCAACGGTGGCAGCAACTGACTCAGCTTCTGAGTTTCCAGATAATTGCTTGGTGACTTCGTCTATATCCATGGCCTGTGGGAAGAATAATTTTCCGTCACGACTCAAATAAGAATCAACCGGCTCACCGCTACCAACATCAACTTTCATTTTATAAAAACCACCAACTTTCTCTAATTCTTTAACCGTGGCCTGACTGCCCGGTCTCATTAGAGCAGCATTAATAAATTTTTCTGCCCGCTCTTTGGCTTGATCGGGCTTTAGATTCTTGGTCTGACTAGCACAGCCAGTCAGCATAACGACAGCTGCCAAGCTCAGCAATAACAATTTTTTCATAAACAATCACTTAAATAATTAATATCTAAAGCCAGGTGACCCCCACGACCTGGTCATTATTTTCTTTAAAACGCATCAGGCAAACACCCTGAGTGTCTCGACCAGATTCATTAACCGAATTAAATGGTAAACGAATAACCTGGCCCTGTCTAGACATGATAATTAAATCCTTATCATCCATGGACTTCTTGTTAACCAAAAAAGCATTGATCAATTCACCAGTTTTATCAGTAATCTTGGCTGTCTTAATACCGGAGCCGCCACGATTCTGAACCTTATATTGTGACAAACTAGTTCGCTTGCCATAGCCATTGGCCATAACGGATAAAACCTGATAATCCTTTAATTTTTCACTCTCAGCTTTAATCACCCCCATGCCAATAATCTGATCTTTAGACTTTAAACGCATGCCAATTACCCCACTAGCCCCACGACCCATATCACGAACATCTTCTTCGTGGAAACGAATGGCTTGTCCATGGGCTGTGACCATCTGAATCTGATCATTACCAGTGGTTGGCTTAACCCAAATTAATTGGTCATTATCCTTTAATTTAATAGCAATCAAGCCGCTGCGCCGAACATTATCAAAAGCATTAATCCGGACCTTTTTAACCAAACCGCGACGGGTAGCAAAAAATAAATATTCCTTATTAGCCATCTTGTCTAAAGGCAAAATAGCCGTAACTTGTTCACCACTAGCTAATTGTAAAAAATTAACAATTGCTTGCCCCTTAGAAGTTCTTGAGGCTGAGGGCAATTCATAGGCCTTTAGTTCAAAGACCCGACCCTGGCTGGTAAAAAATAGCAAATCGCCATGAGTCATGGTCGTAAACAAAAATTGTACTGAATCCTCTTCCTTGGTGGTTAAACCAATAACGCCCTTACCGCCACGACCCTGAACTTTAAAGGTATCATTAGTTAGCCGTTTAATATAACCATCGCGAGTCATAATAACCACGGCCTCTTCATTAGGTATTAAATCTTCGATCTTGAAATTTTTGACACTCTGATCAACCACACTAGTACGACGATCATCCCCAAATTTTTCCACAACCTCTTGACACTCCTGCTTGACTATTCCTAAAACCAAACTTTCAGAAGACAAGATGCCTTCGAGCTCAGCAATGGTTTTCATTTTATCCCTCAACTCAGTCTCGATCTTTAGGGTTTCCAGATTAGCCAGAGTCTGCAATTTCATCTCTAAAATAGCAACTGCCTGACGATCGGTTAATTTGAATTGCTTAATCAAGTTAATTTTGGCACGATCTTTGTCTTTAGAAGCCTTGATGATAGCAATAACTTCATCAATATGAGCCAAAGCAATCATTAAACCTTCTAAAATATGGGCACGATCTTTGGCCTTAGCTAGTTCATAGGCCGCTCGACGCTTAACAACTTCTTGGCGGTGTTTGATAAACTCTTCTAGAATTGTCTTTAAATTTAAAACACGCGGCTGCAAACCATCAATCAAAGCTAACATGTTGACATGAAAGGTTTCTTGAAGCTGGGTTTGTTTATACAAAACATTCAAAATCTTCTTGGGATAGCTATCTTTTTTCAAATCAATAACCACTCTAATACCATCTTTATCTGACTCGTCCCGCAAATCTCGGATGCCCTCAATTTTTTTGTCTTTGACCAAATCAGCAATTTTTTCGACTAATGTAGCCTTATTAACCTGATAGGGTAGCTCACTAATAATAATTTGAAAATTGTCATGGCCATTTTCTACAATTTCAGCCCGACCACGCATAACGATACCACCTTTACCGGTAGTATAGGCACGTAAAATGTCTTCTCGGTTATAAATCAAACCGCCAGTTGGAAAATCTGGTCCCTTGATAAATTCCATCAATTCTTCAATGGTCGCCTCTGGGTTGTCAATTAATTTTAAAATGGCGCCAACAATCTCACGTAAATTATGTGGTGGAATATTGGTGGCCATGCCCACGGCAATACCCATACAACCATTTAATAATAGTTGTGGTATCTTAGCTGGCAAAACTTGCGGCTCATTTTGTGAACCGTCAAAGTTGGCCACCATATTAACTGTGTCTTTGTCCAGATCAAACAGCATCTCTTCAGCAATCGCTGATAGTTTAGCTTCAGTATAACGCATGGCCGCCGGACGATCACCGTCGACTGAACCAAAGTTACCTTGACCACGAACTAACATATAGCGCATGGCGAAATCTTGAGCCATTCGAGCCATTGAATCGTAAACCGCACTATCACCGTGTGGATGATATTTACCTAAAACTTCACCGACCACAGTAGCAGACTTACGAAATTTACCGCTTGATCGTAAACCTAGCGACCACATAGCATAAAGAATACGACGATGAACTGGTTTTAAACCATCACGAACATCGGGCAAGGCTCGAGAAACGATAACGCTCATGGCGTAATCTAAATAAGATTGACGCATCTCATCAACAATCGGTTGCGCCAAAATTAAACCATGCGGAGTAGCTACTTCTGCAGGCTTTATTGTTTCTTCTATTTTATTCTCCTCAATTTGGCTAGCTTCTAAAGCTGGTGTCTTTTTTTCGGTCATAAGCTTGATTAGTCGGTTGACTGATTAGGCAACTGCTCCAGTTTTTGACGTAATTTTTCTAACTGAAGACGGTTTTGTTCTTGTAATAATTGATCCTCGGGATTAGTTGACGAGGTGGTGGTAGCTATTTTCTTTAATAATTCGCTACCCTTGTTAACTTCTTCTAAACCACTATCTAAATCTTGACGAATTTGCTTAATATCCAATAACGGCTGAGCTTCTTTGGCTTCTCTGGCAATAAAAGAAAGGCGCAGGCTATATAGCCAAAAAACCAATAGAATGGACATTATCAAAGTAATTCCAATCCAGGCTACTAACCGCCGCTTTTCCAGTGGCCAATTAGCCGGACAGAAGTTCTGTTTTGATAACCAGCCCTTTTTGTTCATATTAAACGGCTATAGAAAGAACAGTTAGCTGAATATTCTCACTATCTAGGTCACGACGACTAATTTTTAGCCTACTCTCATAAACCGGAGCTAATCCTAGAGCCTTAACAAAATCATCAACTGGATTAAGCTCAAACTTCAGGCCTGGCAACTGATAATGCATTGGAATAACTAGTTTGGGCTCTATTTGATTAATCGCCTCAACGGCCTGTTTAGCATCTAAAGTATAGTGGCCACCAACCGGCACTAACAAAATGTCTGTACCAGCTAATCTTTCCAGTTGTTTGGCCTCCAGAGGAGTACCCAAATCACCCAGGTGGGCAACTACTAAATCGCTAAACTCTAAACGGAAAATCAAATTGTGGCCGCGTTCAGCCCCACCTTTTTGATCATGGTCGCTATCTATGCCATCGATAGACAAACCACCAATCTCATATTCGCCAGCCATATCAACGATAAATGGTTGACCACCAACCCCTTGTTGAAAATTATGATCTTCATGCTGATGGCTAATGGCCACAATATCGGCAGTTAAATTGGCTGGTAATTTTAACCCAGTATAGGTTGGGCTAAAGGGATCAACAATAACCGTTATATCTTGGCCATTAAGTTTGTCTTGCAGCTTGAAACATGATTGTCCTAACCAGCTAATAATCATAGAAATTATACAAATACATAACGAAGCCCGTTAACCGGGCTAACTCTAATTTAGCAAAAATTAGGCTGTCTGTCAAAGCTAACAGGCCTATTTAAAGACTAAATCAGCCAATTCTAAACTTGGCGAAATTGGCAAATAGAACGAAAATCACAATAAGCGCAAAGTTGGCTAGGCTTAGCTGGAAAAAGACCTTGACGAATGGCCTCGACCTCAATAGCCACTTCTTGCTGAACTTTATCTAAATCTGTTGGTTTAGCCGTAAAACTTAAAGTCTGACCATTATTTAAATAATAAAAAGTCAATTTGCCAACTCGCCAGCCAAAAACCGCCTCAACTGCTAGCTGGTAAATTATCAACTGACGCTTGGCTTGATAATCTAGTTTGTCTTTAGGGTTGCCAGTCTTATAGTCAATGATTTCCACTGTGCCATCAGCTAATTGGTCAACCCGATCAATGGTGCCACCTAGGGTAAATCGAGCTGTTTTCCAGACAAATTTCTTTTCCAGGGCTAAAACGGTTGGCCAACCATCGTTTTCAACTTTTTGCCAAGCTAGTTTGAGACTTTGCTGGCCCAATAGCCGATACTTTTCTCGATCAGCAGCTGAGGCATAGCCCTCGTCAGTCCAATTCTTATGATAAATAGCCAAAAAGCCTGACCAATCAACTTTGGGCTGAGCGGTTGCCTGACCAAATAAATCAACCGGCTGCTCAGTTAACAAGCACGGGGCAAATAATTCATATAAACAGCGGTGCATTAAGCGACCGTAAACCATGGTGCCCTTTTCTGGGACTGGCACTCGTAAAACAAAAGAAAATTTATACTGGAGCGGACAATTACCATAACCCTCAAATTGGCTAAAGGAAAACTTATTAACAGCAATTAACGGTGCTGGCAAAACCAATTCTTCCGTAGGATTTTTTAAAGCTTCCACTTCACGAACTAATTCAAAAACTCTGGCCGAATCCAACTGACGCTCAATTTGATTATCGGTTAAACCCAGTTCACTTAGAAAAACCGAGGGGCGCTTATCGCGAGCTCCGCCGTAATCACGAGCATAAGCTAAAATCAATTTTTCTTTGGCTCGAGTAACTGCTACATAAAACAATCGCCGTTCTTCAGCCAAATGAATATCACCCGAACCAGCTGGTTCGGCAATTAGGCCATCCGGCACTGGCAAACTATCGCCACGCTTAATAGTTGGGAATCTCTTATCCACTAAATCTGGCAAAAAGACATAGCGGAATTCCAAACCCTTAGCCGAATGAATCGTCATAATTCGTACCAAATCATCATCTTCCATTGGCAAACTTAGGCTACCCGTCTCACCGGCCTCCATTTCCATATCCATTAAATCAACAAAATCTTTTAAACGAAGATCATTACCACCGTCCTCGAATGCCTTCATTTTTTTATAAAGCTGATTCAAATAATGAAAGATTGCTCCATCAACCTCTTGATCAAGACCAGCTAATAAGCCGGACTGATAAACAAAATCAACAAAAAGTCGGCTAGGTGCTTGCTGAGTCGCTGATAATGACTGTGTGGTAACTAATTTTAATAATTTATCTATAATCAGCCGGCCAGCTGAACTAATCTTGGTGGCCAAAACATTATTTTGTGCAGCTTCAAATAATGACCAAGACTTGCGCCTGGCTAGAGCTGCTAGCTCAACCAAATCGGCTGGCGACAAGGCAAACGGCCGAGAATTAAGAACGCGATAAAGAGCCGCTGATTCATGATAATTGTCTAGTAATTTAAAATAGGCTAAGCAATCTAAGACTATCGGCTTATAATAAAGCCCCCGCAAAGACATAAATTGACAGGGTATCTTTTGCCGCCCCAGCTCATTGATAAATTTATCGGCGTCACGATTAGAGCGAATCAAAATAGCAAAATCAGACCACTTGGTCTCGGGATCTTTTTGGTATTCTTCTTTAATATAATCAACGATTGCCACCACCTCTTCTGATTCAGTGGCTAGCGGCCAAACTTCAACCGAGCCAGTTGTCTGGCTAGCAGCTACTAATCGCTTATTAATTTTTAGTTTGTCTTCAAGGCGATCTGGATTATTCTTTTGAATTGACTGATAGGCCTGATCTAAAATCGGTTGACCAGAACGATAATTATCAGTTAAGACAATTTCCTGGGCTTGCGGGAAATCATCTTTGAACTGCAAAATATTAGCTAACGAAGCACCGCGAAATTTATAAATACTTTGATCATCATCACCGACCACTGTCAGATTGTTTTCAGGAGCAGCCAATAATTTAATCAATTCATATTGCGCCCAGTTGGTGTCTTGAAATTCGTCAACTAAAATAAATTTAAATTGCTGACGATATTGTTGTAAGATATTGGGCCTTTGTTGAAATAAGCGCAGAGTATAGCTAATCAAATCGCCAAAATCTAAGCAAGAGTTATCCAATAATAATTGATTATAGGTCTGATAGGCTTGAGCTAACTCCTTTAACCTAGCCACTTCTAGTTGCTCTGGCTCGCCAGCATCACTTAGATCAAGACTATCAACATACTTCAAGTAGTCATCTGGTGAAATATTTTCATCCTTGAGATGACTAAAATGCTTAACTAGGTCGCGTAAAAATTTTGTCTCATTACCCAGCGGACGATAATAATTTAGTTGTAGCCGATCTAAATTTTTGCGCAACAAAACCCACTGACCAGTTTCATTAAGTAATTTGAAGTCAGTTGGCAGACCAATATCTAGACCATGCTGGCGCAACAACCGCTCGCCCAGCCCGTGAAAAGTCTGGATCCATAAATCAGTATAGCCATAGGGGAGTAAACGATCAGCTCGCTCTTCCATCTCACCGGCCGCCTTTTCCGTAAAGGTGGTCAATAAAATTTGTTCTGGCTTAGCTTGGCCAGACATAATTAAATGAAGCAACCGATTGACCAGAACTGTCGTCTTGCCAGTACCGGCTCCAGCCACAATTAATAGCGGTCCAGAGCCATGCTCAACCGCTTGTCTTTGAGCCGGGTTCAGACCAGCTAAATAATCAATAGGTTGAGCCATAAATTTGTTCACTAATTGAAAGTTAGCTGGGCTAGCAAGGATTCTTGCTCCGGCACCCGACCAATAATCGCTAAATTTAAACCCTGATCAACAAAGATTTGCTGGGCAACAGCCCGAATCTGCTCAGCCGTGACGGCCTGAACTTTGGCCAAATATTCCTGGGGTGTGTCTAGGTTTTCCTGGACATTACCTTGTCCCAAAAACAAAACCTGCTGCCTGGCATACCACTGTGCCAAATCATCTGAGCCTTCTAAGCCAAGAACTAGACGGCCAGCGATAAACTTTTTAATACGCTCTAATTCATCGTCATCAACTAAATCAACAGTTAATTTTTTATATTCATTAATAATAGTATTAACTGCTTGGACTAGAGCCTCCTTTTTAATGCCGGCTGAAGTCACCAAATAACCACTATCAGTATAGTCTTCAATATTAGTTCGCACATAATAGGCCAAGCCCTGTCGTTCACGAATCTGCAAAAATAAACGAGAACTCATTGATCCACCTAAAATAGAAGCTAACAAGCGACTAGGCAATTCTTGCGGATGACCATAAGGAAAAGCTCGGACACCCAAGGCTAAATGCAATTGATCTGTATCTTTATCAGTGACCAATAATTTTGGTTGACTTTGCTGTTCAATAACTGGAATTTTATCTTGAAAATTAACTGCCTCTGGCCATTGAGCAAAATATTTATTCACTAGACTATCAATCTCCTCGGGCAGTTTCCCGGCCAAGCAAACAACCGTCCGCTGCTGGCCATAATTTTGACGCCAATAATTAATAAAATCTTGCCGCTGAAAAGCACTAACCGTTTCTTTGCGACCAGCCGTATCCCAGCCAGCCGGTGTATCGCCGTAAAGAGTTTGCTCAAAAACATCTTCTAAGTGCATCATGGGGTTGTCCTGATACATGTTAATCTCCTCAATGATTACCCCTCGTTCACGATCTATTTCTTCGCTAGAAAATTGTGAGTTCAAAAGCATATCGCTTAAAACATCAAGGGCGACAGTAGTTTGGTCGGCAGCACACTTAACATAATAACCAGTATATTCCTTACTAGTAAAAGCGTTATACTCACCACCAATAGCGTCTAATTCACTAGAAATTGCTAAAGTCGAGGGACGATTAGTTGTCCCTTTGAAAAACATATGCTCCAAAAAATGCGATAGACCGCTTTGACTAGCAGTCTCATATTTAGAGCCAACAGCAATAACTACTAAGGCAGTAAAGGTCGGACAATCAGCCAAAGGAACCTTTAAAAACAAAGGGCGCTCACTAGAAATTTGTCTTTGCCACATAGAACTAATAATCTAATTTACTGGATAAATAATCAACTAGCTCCTCTAGCGGGACTACGGTCTGCTCCATAGTATCGCGATCACGAACCGTCACTGTCTTGTTTTCTAAAGTATCAAAATCAATAGTTAAACAATAAGGTGTACCGATTTCATCTTGGCGGCGATAACGCTTGCCAACATTGCCGTTGTCATCAAATTCACAGCGCCAACGCATTTTTATTTGATCAAAAACTTCTTGAGCCGCCTTAACTAATTCTGGCTTATTGCGCAGCAAAGGAAAAACCGCCACTTTAACTGGAGCCAAAGCTGGCTTCAATCTTAAAACCACTCGCTTATCACCTTGCCCGAGCTCCTCCTCGTGATAGGCTTCACTTAATAACATTAAGAAGACGCGGCCAACACCAGATGATGATTCAACAATATGGGGAATAAACTTTTGGTCAGCCGC
>CAYVMB010000018.1:0-9673 GCA_964452435.1 uncultured Gammaproteobacteria bacterium | reverse complement strand
AATCCCAATTATCATAAAACACTAGCTGATTATTGGTTAGCCAAACAACAAATATTTAGACACCAAACAATTAATGATTGGTTAGTTATTAATAAAAAACTAGAAAGTCAATTAGATATTAATCTAAGTCATGGCCAGATTAAGTGGTTTACTAAAATTGATTGGCCCAGCCAAATGGTTGGTCAACATAATCAAGAAAATGTAGCAGCTGCTCAGGCTGTAGCCGGTATTATTGGTTTATCCGAAGATATAATTAAAAAAGCCGTGGCTGAGTTTAGAGGCTTGGAACATCGTTTGGAATTTGTGGCCACCAAGCAGGGAATTAGTTATTACGATGATAGCTTTGCTACTAATCCAATTGCTACTGAAATTGCTCTGAAGTCATTTGATCAGCCAGTTATTTTATTGGCTGGTGGAGCGGATAAAGGTAACGACTTTAATCAGCTAGCCAAAACCATTGCTAGCCGCCAGGTTAGAGCAGTTGTTTTGTTTGATGGTGCAGCTTCACCTCGGATTAAGAGTGACTTATTGGCGGCCGGTTATTCCTCTGATAAGATTTTTCCAGCCGATAGTATGGATCAGGCTATGAATTTAGCCAAGCAAAAAGCCGTTGATGGCGATATTGTTTTGCTATCAACGGCTTGTGCTAGTTTTGGACTATTCAATAATTATAAAGAGAGAGGCAATTTGTTTAAACAAGCGGTTTAGGTCCAACTAGTTTTTCAAAAGCTTCTTTTTCAATAGTTTCTTTGGCCATTAATTCTTGGCTGATTTTGTCTAATTCAGCACGATGTTCAAGGATAATCTTTTCAGCCTGGTTTCGTCCTTGCTGGATAAAGGTATTAATTTCTTGGTCAATTTGCTCCGCTATTTTTTCGCTATAATCACGCTGTTCATGAATTTCACGACCTAAGAAAATCATTTCTTCTTTTTGACCAAAGGTTCGTGGGCCTAGCTTGTCGCTCATGCCAAAGTCGGTAACTAATTTACGGGCCAAGCTAGTAGCTCGTCTTAAGTCAGAAGTAGCACCGGTGGTAACCTCACCATAAATAGCTTGTTCGGTCAGATAACCGCCTAATAAGACAGCAATTTCTTCTAAGAATTCTTGTTTACCCTGCATATGTTTGTCGCGATCAGGGAGTTTTAAGGTGTAGCCGCCAGCTTGACCACGAGCGATAATTGATATTTTGTGAACTGGATCAGCGTGCGGCAAATAGTGGGCAACTAAGGCATGGCCAGCCTCGTGATAAGCGGTAATTTCTTTTTCTTTATCATTAAGAATACGACTTTTACGTTCTGGTCCAAGCAAAACTTTTTCAATGCTCATTAGCATTTCTTCATTATCAATAACTTTTTTATTTTTGGTAGCAGCCAAAATAGCGGCTTCGTTTAAAACATTGGCTAGGTCGGCACCACTGAAACCAGGTGTTCGTTGGGCCACTAGATGCAAGTCGGCATTCTTGGTAAGAGGTTTATTGGCGGCATGAATTCTCAAAATAGCTTCACGGTCCTTTAAATCTGGTTCATCAAGAATGACTTGTCGATCAAAACGGCCTGGTCGGAGTAAGGCGGGATCTAAAACATCGGGTCGATTGGTCGCCGCCATAACGATTACATTGGTACCGACCTCAAAGCCGTCCATTTCTACTAGAATCTGGTTAAGTGTTTGCTCGCGTTCATCGTGAGATCCACCTAGTCCTGCGCCGCGTCGACGGCCGACAGCATCTATTTCGTCAATAAAAACAATGCAAGGAGCACTTTTTTTGGCTTTTTTAAATAGGTCACGAACACGGGAGGCGCCAACACCGACAAACATCTCTACAAATTCAGAACCTGATAAACTAAAAAAGGGCACATTGGCTTCACCGGCAACGGCTCGAGCTAAAAGTGTTTTACCGGTTCCGGGGCTACCCAACAATAATACCCCCTTGGGTATCTTGGCGCCTAGGTCGGTAAATTTTTTAGGTTGTCTTAAAAATTGGACAACCTCCTGTAATTCTTCTTTAGCCTCTTTGACACCAGCCACATTCTTGAAGGTGATTTTATTTTTACGTCGATCTATTTCTTGGGCAGTAGTTTGGCCAAAGCTGATGGCTCGATTATTAGCGCCCTGAGCCGAGCGCATAACAAAATAGAATAGGCCGATAATGAGAATCAAAGGTAGGGCTAGAGGTAGGACTGTGGTTAAAAGCAGGTTACTGGTTGAATTATTTTTTACCTTAATATTAATAGCCGCCATTTTATCAGAAGCCACTTCAAAATTACGTAATAGTTGGCTTAAGCTTTCACCAGGTTCTTTGGTGGCTACTTGTTGGCGGTTGTCTTTTAGACTGATATTTAAATTATCGCCGTCGATAACTATGGCAGCAATTTTATCACTATTAATTTCTTGGACTAACGATTCTATACCGATTCTTTCAATCTTGGCTGAGCGGCCGCTGTATAGGCTAAACAAATAACTGATACTTAAAAAAACAATTAGGACCAAGAAGAAATTTTTGAGTAGATTTTTCATAGGGGAAATAAGTTTTTAGTTCTTTTAGTATAGCCTAAGGATAATGGTTTGACAACAATAAAACCGCCTAGCGGCGGTTTTATTGTTTGAACAACTTAAGCCTTGCTTATTCAGCTGGTTGTTCAACAGCTTCGGTTTTTTTGGTAGTTTTTTTAGTTGCAGCTTTTTTTGGTTTATCTTCTGTTGTCTCTTCTTTGTCTTCAATTTTTTCGATTTTTTTGACCGTTTTTTTGGCTTTTTCAACAGTTGTTTCAACTGATGTTTCTACGGTTTCAGCAGTTTCGTCAACATCTTTTTTGTCTTGTTCTTTTTTGGCTTTTTTTACAACATTGGCCAGACCCAAACGATGGTTTTCAGGTTCTAAAGAAATAATGGTAAATTCAGCCTGAGTGTTTGGAGTGTAGGTGTCGGTAATCTTTTGTCCAGGATTTAACGACAGTTGGCTAATGTGGGCCAAACCATGGATGTCATTATCTAGTTCAACAAATAGACCGAATGGATTAACTTTAAGTACCAAGCCGGTAACTTTTTGACCAACAGCATATTTCTTGCCAACATTTTTCCAAGGATCATCAATTAATTTTTTGGCTGATAAGAAAATTTTGGAACCGTCAATGGAGATGATTTCGGCCTTGATGGTGTCACCAATTTTATAGAGTTCATTAATATCATCAATTCTTTGCCAAGCCAGTTCACTGATATGGATTAGGCCCTCTAGGTTATTATCAAAATTGATGAATAAACCAAAGCCGGTGATGGCAGTAATACTTCCTTCAACAACGCTGCTAACCTGATAGCGAGAAATAATATCTTTTTGTTTATCCTGCCAAGCATCTTTTTCGCTGACAATTAGTTTCTTTTCTTCTTCGTCCAAAGTCATAACCCGGACTTCTAATTCGGAACCAACCAAAGTTTTTAGTTTTTCTAAAATCTTGGTCTTATCACCACCGCTAACGCGAGGGTAATTTTCTGGAGCCAGCTGTGAAACTGGTAAAAAGCCAGTGATTTGCCCCAAAGAGACAATTAAGCCGCCCTTGTTAGCGTCTAGAACACGGACCTTCATATTGGTTTTGCTAGAATAGCTCTCTTGTAGATTGATCCAGGCTTTCTGCTCGCCAGCGTGGCGGAAAGACAGCTCTAGTTCGCCATTTTCATTATCGGTATCGATAACGGTGGCTTCAATTTCTTCGCCAGCTGGTAATTTGGCGTAGTCGCTAGCATCAAAATAGAGTTCACGACCGCGGATAATGCCGGTCATAACACCGTTGATATCCAACTTAACTTCTGATTTAGAAGCGGAGATAATTTTGCCAGTGATGGTTTCGCCAACCTGAGGAATGGCAATTTGATCTTTTTCCAGCAATTTAGCGAACTCGCTGTTGTCGTTGATTTGGTTCATAAAAAAATAACTAGGCTATTCACCTAGTGTTATAATTAACTTTTAACAAAGATGTCTCTCTTTGCCAAAGCCTTTTGGCCACCTGTACCAAAAGTTTTTAATAGGTGTGTAAGCATATTAAGTTATTCTTGGAAAAAAAGCAAGGCCTGATTTTTGGTCAATCTTGTTTACTATATTTTGGCTTAGATAAAAACAAAAATGGTCAAATTGAGCTCATAAGTATTGACAAATTTTGGTGGCTGTGCTAATATTACAAATCCCTGTAATTCTACCCATGCTTAATTAATTTATAAAAGCTAAAGCTTCAGGGTTTTTAGGTTAACTAATTTTATGAATTATTCGCGGTCTAAGATCCGCCTGTTTAATAAGAAACAAATAAAACAGATTAGTTTGTGGTTAGTGGCGGTAGTCGCTTTTGAATTATTATTTTTTCCAATACCAACTTTAGCTGGCCAAACTGAAGAGTCGGCGGTAACAACAACGGCAACCTCATTAAGTTTTAATTTGGAGACCAATAATATTGTGCCGCGCGATTTGGCTGGCGATCGTTGGTCACTGCGTTTGCCGCAAGAAGAGGTATTGGTTGAAGATGTCAAAAAAGTTGAGGGGCAATTTAGCGGTCGGCTAACCAAGAGTCGTAAGGTTGTTCTAACAGCCTATAATTCTGATAAAGCGCAGTGTGATAACAGTCCCTGTATTACTGCCAATGGCTTTAATGTCTGTAAACATGGTATTGAAGATACGGTAGCGGCTAATTTTTTACCGATGGGTACTAAAATTAGGATTCCAGCCCTATTTGGTGACAGAATTTTTGTGGTTCGTGATCGCATGGCCAAGCGCCACCAGAACCGTGTTGATATTTGGATGAAACATTATAGTTCAGCTATTAAGTTTGGTATTAAAACAGCGACTATTGAGATAGTTCCTACCGAATTGGCCAGTAAATAAAGATAACTGATTTCGATTTTAGAAGTTATATAGAAAACACCCCGTTTATAGCGGGGTGTTTTCTGTTTTAGTCAAGAAAGAATTATTTTTTGGTTGGTTTAGCCTTGGCTTTAATAGTGGCTGACTGGCCAACGTTAAGGCGTTTTTGTAGCCGTGATTTTTTACGGCTAGCGGTGTTTTTTTTGATAACGCCTTTTTTAACGGCTTTATCTAGAGTTTTGATGGTTTTTTTAACCAAATCTAGAGCCTCGGTCGTCTTGGCATCAATAGCCCGACGGCTGCCTTTGACCATTTTTTTGATCTCTTGGCGCACTTCTTCGTTACGAGCGTTACGGCCTTTGCCTTTACGCAATTCTTTCTTAGCTGATTTTAAATTAGGCATAATTTGAATTAACCGAATAAATTCGGAGTATGAGAGCGATTATTAATGTATCACGATGATGGTTTTTTGGCAAGACGGACTAATTTGGACCAGCCAGCTATTAAGGTGGAGCCAAATATAATTAACAGCAGGCTAAACCATTGTGGCCAACGCCAGCCTAGAAATTGCCAAGTCGGATCTTGCCGGAAAAACTCCATAATTAGACGAATAGCGCCATAACCCAGTAAATAAACTCCGACAATTTGCTTGGACGCAACTCGGCGCTGATTTAACCGATAAAGTAAAATAGCCAAAAGTAGGCAAGTAATTGATTCATAAAAAAATAGCGGCTGGTAATGGCTAATAGTTAGGCTGTGGGCCGATCTATGCCAAATATCAATAGGGATAGCCCAGGGTAAAGTGCTAGGTTGGCCAAAAAGCTCTTGATTAAAAAAATTACCCCAGCGACCAATGGCTTGACCCAGAGCCACGCCAGGAACTAGCCAACTAGCTAATTGCCAGAATGACCAGTGTTGTTGTCGGCAAGTCAGCCAGAGGGCTAATAGGCCACCAATTAGGCCACCGTGAATAGCTAGACCACCCTGCCAGACTTTAAAAATGTCTAAAATTTGGCCAGAGTAATCTGACCAATGGACAAGAACATGATAAAGGCGGGCGCCAATTAAGCCGCTAATAATAATATTAAAACCCAAGTCCAATAAGTTATTAAGGGGCCATTGGTGTTTTTTAGCCAACCCCCAAGTTAAAAATCCGGCCGCTAGCATGGCTATGACCATAATTAGGCCGTACCAATAAAAATTGATCGGGCCTAGCGTGAAGATAATAGACGAGGGTGGAGTAGTGAGCCAATACATAAATTATATTGATAGTATAAAGGTTTTTGGGTAAAAAAAATAGCCAAGCTCTGGGAAGCTGGCTAAAGTTGTTGTTGGAGAAGGCTGCGTTAGTATGTGTAGCCCTTTCCGATATTCTCATAGTTATCAGGATCCCAGTCCTGATTTGTTTGAAATTTGACTTTCTTGTTGTCAAGGCCAATTTCAAACAGTTTGGATTTCAACTCAGCTTCGTTAGTAGCTGAACCGATGATGAGCTTGGCGTTGTGGTGGTTGGCCAGCTCAGAAAAATCCTTGATGTTTTGGGGCGTGGGGTCCAGCAGAACTATTTGTTTTGGACCTTGGTCGGCGATATAGGCATTCGCTAACCGGGCGGTCTCATCAGAAACTTTCTGGAGACCTTCGCCGTAAATCTGGTTTATTGCCCCGGCGTAGGCAATGTTGTTGTTACCGTCGATAACCAGCGTTTTTGGGGTTGTGCCCAGTATTGCTACAAGGGCAAATGTCGACATAGCAATCATTATAATAATCAGGACTTTCATCATGTCTTTGACTTTCGTCTCCATTTCCTTTATTCCTTCCATTTTTCCTCCCGGAGTTTTTTATTTGATTTTTTTAAACGCCCACTTGAGCAGGGCGATCAATATAACCAAACTGATTGCTATACTGACTAGCGGTTGAACCGCGATCAGCAGGTTTTCTAGGGCCTGCTCGATGATTTCTGGTGAAATCATAGCAATGACAACTAGAATAGCCACTAAAGTTCCCAGTGTCCGGCGAGGTGTGCCAAACAAAAATTTGATCCATTTATCCATTTGCTGAGTCTCCTTTTTATTTAATTTTTCAAGTGCCATCCGATGTTTGTATGATAGCACATTATTTCATTTTTGTCAATCAAAAACGGTCACCGCTAGGGGTGGCCGTTTTTATGGTGAAATTACTTTGTGTCAATTATTTCTTGCGTGGCTTAAACTTACCAAGCGACAGGGTGGTTTTAACCACTGTGTCCGGGTTGAGAGAGATGCTATCAATACCGCAAGCTAGCAGGAATTGAGCGAAATCAGGGAAATCGCTAGGGCCTTGGCCACAGATGCCCACCTTGGTATGAGTTTTTTGGCCAACTTCAATTAGGAACTGAATTAAAGATTTAACCGAGGGATTTTTTTCATTAGAAACTCCAGCTATTTTTAGATTGCCAGCGTCGCGGTCAATGCCAAGGGTTAGCTGAGTTAAGTCATTGGAGCCGATAGAAAAGCCGTCAAAAACCTTAGCAAAGTCGCTAGCTAGTAGAATATTGGTGGGTATTTCAGCCATAACATAGACTTCTAGGCCGCCACGACCTTGTTTGAGGCCGTATTTGGCCATGGTTTTGATAACCAGCTTGCCTTCTTCAATAGTGCGGCAAAAAGGCACCATAACCTTGAGATTCTTGAGGCCAAATTCTTCACGGACCTTTTTGAGGGCTAAACACTCTAGAGCAAAGGCCGGTTCAAATTTGGGATCATAGTAGCGGCTAGCTCCGCGCCAGCCAATCATTGGATTGGACTCAATTGGCTCATAGTCTTTGCCACCAATCAAGTTAGCATATTCATTGGTTTTAAAATCGGACAAACGGACAATAACATCTTTGGGGTGGAAAGCGGCAGCGATGGTGCCGACACCTTCAGCTAGTTTATCAATAAAGAATTGTTTCTTATCAGTATAGCCGACAGTCAATTCGTCAATTTGTTTTTTGAGCTTGGCATCTTTAATCTTATGATAATTAATTAAAGCCATGGGATGAATGCGAATGCTGTTGTTGATGATGAATTCTTCACGAGCCAGACCGACACCATCGTTAGGTAGAAATGAGTTGGCAAAAGCAATGTCGGGCGAGCCGATATTCATCATAATTTTACAAGCCGGTTTTGGTAGTTTTTGGATATCGGTTTTTTTGATGGTGAAAGGAATTTTACCATCATAAATAAAACCAGCATCGCCTTCGGCGCAACTGACAGTAACGGCTTGGCCGCCGCTTAATTTTTTACTACCAGTGCCAGTGCCGACCACGCAGGGGATGCCTAGCTCACGAGAAACAATGGCGGCATGACAGGTGCGTCCACCCTTATCGGTAACGATAGCCGAGGCGATTTTCATAATCGGCTCCCAATCAGGATCGGTCATTTCAGTAACTAGGACTTGGCCGGGTTTGAATTTGCTAATATCTTTGACGCTCATAATACGGTTGACGGCTCCAGCACCGATACGATTACCAACACTGCGACCCTCTACTAAGACAGCGCCGCGTTTTTTAATAATATATTCTTCTACAATATTGTAATTGCGTTGGCTATTAACAGTTTCCGGGCGGGCTTGCACAATATATAATTGCTTATCTTGGCCGTCTAGGGCCCATTCAATATCCATCGGTCGTTTATAGTGTTTTTCAATATCCATGCCCCACTTGGCTAGTGATTTGACCTGGTTATCGGTGATGGAATATTGTTCTTGGTCTTTAGCTGAGACGGGTATATCTTTGACGGGATTGGTTGAATTTTTGCCAGTGGCATAGACCATCTTGATCTTTTTGTCGCCCAGACTTTTATTGATAATAGCCATAGTTGGCTTGAAGACATAAAATTCATCGGGGCTGACTTTGCCCTGAACAATGTTTTCACCAAGCCCATAGATAGAGTTAATAACGACAGCGTTGGTAAAACCAGTCTCCGTATCAATAGTAAACATAACACCAGAAGCTGCTAAATCACTACGAACCATCTTTTGGATGCCGACTGACAGGGCGATAGAAAAGTGATCAAATTTTTTGTCCACCCGATAAGATATGGCCCGATTAGTGAATAGTGAAGCCAGGCATTTTTTAACAGCGACTAGGATGTCCTGTTCACCGGAAACATTGAGATAGGTTTCTTGTTGGCCGGCGAAAGAGGCGTCAGGCAAGTCTTCGGCTGTAGCTGAGGAGCGGACGGCGACACTGAGATTTTTGGTTTTATAGAGACTGCTCAATTTGCGATAAGCTGTGATGACCTCTTTTTGTAAATCTTTGGGTAGTTCGGCATCCAATATAGCTTGTCGAGCTAGTTGACCGCGCTTGGCTAAATCAACAACATTATGGGTATTAAGTCCGCTAAGGATATTTTTAAGCTTCTGTTGAGTGCCAGTGTCTTTAAGAAAATGGCGATAAGCCTCGGCGGTAGTAGCAAAACCATTGGGGACACGAATACCTGATTTGGTTAGTTTTTGATACATTTCGCCCAGCGAGGCGTTCTTGCCGCCGACTACTGGGACATCTTTAATTCCTAATTCGTTAAAAAATTTAACATACTTGGCCATGTTGTTAGTTGGATCCAACCGGATAGCGGTTAGAAGAGCCGTTAATAATTAAATATCCCCGAGGGGTATTGTGGTTGAATTATAACATAAATATACTTGTCCTGACAAACCGTCTAGAGGGTATGGGCTATTGTCGCTTAGCCTTGACAAAAAGGCTATTTTGCTTAACAATGGTGTATCAGTTAGAGACGTTGAGCAGGCGTGGTGAAACTGGTAGACACGCATGCCTTAGGAGCATGTGGAGCAATCCTTGTGGGTTCAAGTCC
>CAYVMB010000017.1:0-9697 GCA_964452435.1 uncultured Gammaproteobacteria bacterium | reverse complement strand
AAGCCTTGCTGATCAGCTGCCAATCAGTGACTAGTAGACTATTTTGGCCAGTATGGGTAACAAAAACTGTGCCCGAAACAGCCATAAAATCAGCAATATCAATAGTTTTTAAAAATTGCTTATACTTATCGCCCAATTCTTTCTTGCTGAAAGCTATCTGGATAGTGGCGGTGCCGTCCTGCAGGTTGGCAAAGGTCAAATTGCCGTGCTCGCGTAAAGTGCGCAGTCGGCCAGCCAAATAAACAGTCTCACCGCTAGATAAATAGTGCTCAAAATTGGCCAAAACTTGACCATTGGTCTGCTCGCGACGGCAATGGGCCGGATAGGGATCAACCCCAGTCTGGCGCAAATCGGCCAATCGCCCCAAGCGTTCCTGATATTCGCTAATTTTTTCAGCCATAAAAACAATAATAACCAGTGATTAAACTGGTTATATTGTAGCTAATTTATAACGGGAAGTAAAGAAAAATTTATTTCCTATTTTTTAAACAAGCCTTAATAAATTCAATAAACAAAGGATGAGGATCTAACGGGCGCGAGATATATTCTGGATGAAATTGGGTGCCAATAAAAAATGGATGATTAGTAATTTCAATGGCCTCAACAATCTGCCCGTCTGGCGAAGTGCCGGCGATAGTTAATCCATTCTTTTCTAGTATTTCCCGATAATCATTATTAAACTCATAACGGTGGCGATGGCGCTCACTAATTATCTTGGTATCTGGACTAAATTTCTTAGCATAAGCCTTGGCCAAATGAGTCCCCGACACTAGCTGACAAGGCCAACCACCCAAGCGAATTGTTCCGCCGTATTGTCCTTTAGCCAATAACTCCGCCTGCCCGGGCATAATATGAATTACCGGATATTTAGTCTTGGGATCAGCCTCTTGGCTATTAGCTTTATTCAGGCCACAAACATTTCTAGCAAATTCAATCACCGCCATCTGCATACCATAACATAGGCCAAAATATGGCACCTTATGGGTACGGCAATATTCAATAGCTTTAATCTTACCTTCATGACCACGGCTGCCCCAGCCCTGCGGCACAACAATGCCATCATAACCCTTTAAAATAGCACTGCCCTTTTCTTCGACTTCTTCAGCGCTGAGCCATTCCAACTGCGGTCGACAATTGTTGGCCACTCCAGCATGCTTAAGAGCCTCAATGACGCTGATATACGAGTCGGTTAGACAGAAATCGCCAGAAGCAAAATATTTACCAACTACGCCAATTTTAACGGTTTGCTGGCCGCGCTTGGCTTCTTTAACTTTTTCCGACATGGCTTGCCAGGCGGCCGAATCATTGCGGCGCGGCTTGAGTCCAAAATGCTTTAAAATTTTAAATGACAAATGATTCTTTTCAAAATTGGCCGGCACATCATAAATTGAATCAATATCTGGTGCAGCAATCACATCATCGTTATGGATATTGCAATGAATAGCAATCTTTTTGCGGCGCGGTTCATCAATTGGCGTATCCGAACGAGCCACAATAAAATCAGGCTGAATACCGGCTGAATTAAGCGCTCGCACGGCGTGCTGAGTCGGCTTGGTCTTCATTTCACCAATCTTACCAGGCACTGGCAGATAGCTAACCATAACAAATAGAACGCTCTTAGGGTCTTGTAGCCGCATCACTCTGGCCGCCTCCAAAAATAATAAATTCTCATACTCACCAACCGTGCCGCCGATTTCAATAATCATAATTTCCGCCCCAGTCTTCTTGACTGCCGCTTTGATACGGTCGCGGACTTCCATCGGAATATGGGGCACTACCTGGACGCATTTGCCGCCATAGCCCAAATTTCGTTCTCGTTCAATGACCGTCTGGTAAATCCGGCCAGTGGTCATGTAATTCTCCTTATAAATGTTACTGTTCAAAAAACGCTCATAATTACCAATGTCCTGATCGGTTTCGTCGCCATCTTCAGTCACAAAGACCTCACCATGTTCAATCGGATTCATGGTGCCAGCGTCGATATTAATATATGGATCAATCTTGATAGCGCTAACCTTATAACCGCGGTCAATTAAAATACGACCAATTGAAGCTGCCGTAATTCCCTTACCAACGCCGGACATTACGCCGCCAACTACAAAAACGTACTTCGTCTTAGGCGGACGAACACTCTTTGAAGCCATATAACAAATTAAATAATAATCCTTAGCTTGATTATAGCAAAAACAAAACCGCCCAGCCAGACCGGCTAGACGGCTATAAAAACAAGCTTATTTTAAAAACTAAGCAATACTAACAATCTGATATTCCACTTCACCGCGCGGCGTTTGAACTTTAACCTTGTCACCACCGACATGGCCTAAAAAGGCCTGACCAATTGGTGATTCATTGGAAATCTTGCCATTGAGCGGATCGGCCTCATTAAAGCTAACAATCGTAAATTCTTTAGTAATGGCGCCATTGTTAACCACCACTCGCGAACCCATACCCACCTTGCCGTTGGCATGACCATCAACCACTACTAAACTTTTTAACAAATTGGATAACTCAGAAATCCGACCTTCATTAAAAGCTTGAGCCTCTTTGGCATCGCTATACTCAGCATTCTCACTTAAATCGCCTAATTCTTTGGCTCGCTCAATTCGTTCGGCAATTTCACGCCGCCGTTCTGTGCTTAGAATCTCCAATTCTTCTACTAATTTTTGATAACCCTCGCGGGAAATAATTTGTTCACTCATAGTCTAAACCTTTTTTAATAAAAAACGCGAAATAATGCTTCGCGCCAAAACAATAACGCCAATTATATACTAAATAAAAAAACTTGGCAAGAGTCCTAAAGAGCTGCTGCTGAAACTATTTCTGCTTGGCCTTGTTCATTAATTAAAACAGTATCGCGTCGCTTTAAAGTCTTAGCTAACAAATTTTCAGCCAAGGTATTATTAATTGTATCTTGAAGCAAACGCTTGAGCGGTCGAGCGCCATATTCTGGATCAAAGCCAGCCTTAGCTAAATAAACCAAGCCCTGATCGCTAACTTGAAAATTAATATTCTTGTCGGCCAATTGCCGACCAATCTTATTTAATTGCAACCGGGTAATGGCTTGCATATCTTCCATATTAAGCGGCCTAAAGACAATCACACCGTCAAAACGATTAATTAATTCCGGCCGCATTACTTTAACCAGCTCATTATCCATTACCCATTGACGGATTGCACCCAAATCCGCGCCAGCTTTGACCTGTTCGCGGATATACAACGCTCCAGCGTTAGAAGTGGCAATAATAATGGTATTACTAAAATCAATGGTCCGACCTTGAGCGTCGGTCAAACGACCATCGTCAAAAACCTGCAAGAACAAATTCAAAATATCAGGATGAGCTTTTTCTAATTCATCCAATAAAACCAGGCTAAATGGTTTTTGGCGCACCGCCTCAGTCAAATAACCAGTCTCACCATTACCACCAATCATCTTGTTAATGCTATCTGGTCGCTGATATTCACTCATATCTAGGCGAATCATCGAATTTTCATCGCCAAAATAAACTTCGGCCAAAGTTTTAGCTAACTCAGTTTTACCAACACCAGTTGGTCCTAGAAATAAAAAATTAGCAATTGGCTTGCTGGTGTCACGCAACTCTACTCGAGCTCGACGCAAACTAGCCGCTACCATATCGACAGCCTCTTCTTGACCAATTAAACGCTGATGGATAGTTTCTTCTAAATTGAGTAACAATTCGCTCTCTTGCTGACCAACCTGCTGCATGGGCACACCAAAAGCCTGACTGGCATAATCTCTAACCAGCTCGTCACTAACTAATCTTGGTGGGGCTAGCTTGGCAGCTTGCCGGGCTGAAGCCTCTAAAACATTTAAAAAACGAGCTGGTTGAGCTGGTTCCGAGGCATAGCGCTGACTAGCCAATTTAGCGGTATCCAAGGCAGCATAAGTAAAAATAACGCCGAGCCGTCGTTCCCAATAACTAGCCCAACTCTCAGCAATCGTCATCATTTGCTGATCGTCAGGCTCACCAATATCTACTTTAGCTAACGCCGCTCCTAGACTGCGTTTTACTAAATGCTCACGATAATTAGCTGGATCAATAGTCGTTAAACAGCGCAAGGCCCCACGTTGTAGTGCATTAGCTAAAATATCTGACAAATCAAGACTCTGCTCCTCTCCACTAGTTAATCCAGCAATTTTTTCTACACCATTAATAAACAAAATAATATTACCAGCTTGGTTGACCTCGAGCATAATCCGCCCCAGCTTACCTTGAGCATCTTCGGCATTAGAGCCACCCAAGAGTGAGGCAATATCAATCTCTACTAACCTTTTGTCTTGTAAAAAAGGTGGTACATTTTCGGCAACCATTAATTGAGCTAAGCCATAGGCTAAAGATTTTTTACCAACCCCTTCAGGACCAACCAAAACTACACCCATTCGCCCGGCTGACCAAGCTTCCAGAATTTGACTTAACTCGGTTTGCCTGGCTACGCACAAAGGCAATTGATTATTTTTAGCCGCTAGAGTTAAATCATAGGAATACTGATTCAAAAACGGCGTAGCCACTGCTGTATAGGCTCGATCCATATTGGATCCTGGTTTAAATTGGGCCGAATCTCTAATCTGCAAATAAGTTTTAGCTAAACGACGATTAATATGAAACCAATTAGCCACATCGCTAAATTTATCTTCTTTAGCTCCAGTATCATAAACGATTTCCTTAACCAATTGACTCTGCTTAATTAACGGAGCCAAAAAGTCAACCGTCAAAGGCGTCTCGCCTAGCGACCAAGCACTGGCTACACCCTGAATAATGGCCAACCTAACCTCAGCTGATAAACTAATAGCTTTAGTCTGGGCATTATTTTTAGCCTGGTGTTTGGTTAATTTCTCAACCATACCAACACCGTCCAAATTAAGCCTAAATAATAGGGATTTAACTGAAGAATCAGCCAATAAGGTTTGAAACCACTGCTCGGCAGTTATCTGCGAAGAACCGTGACTACTGGCTACTAATAAAGCCTTCTCTAAACTTAGAATAGTCTCTTCTGGTAAATAATCAATTAAATTGATTAACCGCTTCTTGGGCAATTGAAAAACAGCCGACCAATCAGCTGGTGGCAATAATTGATCATCAACCTCTAGACGCGGCAACTTAATTGATCGATTACTGCGAATTAGCCGATAAATTGCCATTAAACCAAAAAATAACGACCAGCCAAACCAGCGCAACGACCAAGTTGGTGTCAACCACCAGACTAAACGACTAACCTCGGCCCAGTCGATAAACCAGCTCGTTGCTTGACCAATTTGCCAAGCTAAGACCAACCAGCCGCTAATAGCTGTTAAATATAATAACAAATCTACAACCAACAAAATTCGCCGACTCAATTGTTTTTGCCAAATTAACGGCCAAGAGGACAACCAGTCAACAAATAGCCACTGACTAGCACCAAACCAGCCCACGCCATGACCATGACAAGTTGAACATGGCTGACCAGCTTGGTAGCCACTACCCTGACAAACTTCACAAATCAACCAACCATTATTATTTTTAGGGTTCTTGGCCATAATACAGAATATACAAATAATAGAAAATGGCTACTGGAGCAGCTGGCCAAGCCATAATGGCTGCCAAAGCTATTACCCAGCAGACTAACCAGATAGCCAAACGGAAGACAATCTGAACCAACCTAATCATAAAACTAATCAGAAAACTAACAATGTCCCTTTGGCCATACATTGGCACGAAAATATTCTTGAGCCAGACCGCTAAAGCTAGGCCCCGACTGACTTTATTTAGCCAGGCCCACCAATAGCCGATCCAAATAAACCAGCCTTGGGAGTACCACCACCAAGGAAACCAAAATATCTCTTTAAAAATCCGCCAGGCAATATACATACTCAATTAGTATAGCAAAATAACTAATCTTCAGCTATCTAGCCAGCGACCGTCCTGACGCACTAGTTGATTAGCAGCCAAACTAGGATCACTCAATAAAACTTTGACTATTTTTTCAATCCGAGCTCCTTGAGAGCCTTTCAATAGAATAATGGCCTCAGCCGGAATGATTTCTTGAATCTGACGAGCGGCCAAAACTGACTCAGTAAAATTATCAATCCGCCCCTGCCACCCCTGCTCTTTGGCCTCTTGGCCAATCAACTCAGCTAATTTACCAACTAAAATCAGTTGACCAATTGGTAATTTAGCAATAATCTGACCCAGACGACGATGTTCTGCCGGACCATCAACACCTAATTCTAACATATCACCCAAAACCGCTACGCGCTGATCAGCTGATTTGGCTGGCAAACGACTTAAAATATTTAAGGCCGCCGCTACTGAGGTTGGCGAGGCATTATATGAATCATCTAATAAAATTCGCCCCTGGCTGCCGGATAAAATATTGAGTCGACCCTTGGGTGGACAAAAATTACCAACCGCCTCAACGATTTCTAATAAGCCAATTTCTTGGCTTAGTCCCACTGCCACCGCTGCCAGCACCGAATAGACAGCGGCTTCACTAATAATCGACGGTAAAGACAGCGGTACTACTGATCCTTGATAATTTAATTTTAGGGTCAAACCAGTTAAACTTTTAGCCAAATTATGGCCAGATTGTTCATAATTAAAACTTAAATCAGAGGCTCTAACTTCAGCTTGTGGACCAAAACCATAAGTGACAATTTTAGCTTGACTATTGCTCGCCATTGGCGACACCCGCCGGTCATCAGCGTTTAAAATTGCCCAACCAGCAGTTGATAAACTAGCAATTAATTTAGCTTTTTCCTTGGCTATATTGTCCTGGCTACCGAAAAATTCTAGATGAGCCTGGCCAATCGCTGTAACAATACCAATAGTTGGCTGAACAATTGATAATAGATAATCCATATCACCAGGATGGTCAACACCCATTTCCAAAACTATAAACTCAGGATAAGTAGGATTAACCTTATAAATTAACCGCAGAGCCAAAACCACAACCTTAAGCCAACCAATCATTGATCGACCCGGTGATTCTAGACCCAGAATAGTCAGCGGTAAGCCAATCTCATTATTATAATTCTTAATATTACCACGCACCCGATATTTTTTGGCCAAAACCATTAAAACCACTTCTTTAGTAGTGGTTTTCCCGACACTGCCGGTAATACCAATAATCTTTGGTTGATATTTATCAATAACCGCTCTAGCTAATTTTTTTAAAATATAACGGAGTAGACCACTCAACATAAATTATTGTTTAGCCGGCCGCTGAGCCGGAACCTGCTTGTATTTTAAGATAAAATTGGCAATTTCGCCAAATAGCGGGGCAGCCGAACTTTCCGCCCAAACCACGCCGCGCGGATGATCAATCCTAACCACCATAACAAAAACCGGATCTTCGACTGGTGCGTAACCGGCGAATGAACCAATATTAACATTAGCCAAATAGCCACGACCGTTTTTACTGGGAACTTGGGCTGTACCAGTTTTGCCAGCTACATAATAACCATCAACACCGGCTTTTTTACCGTGTCCATCTTCAACTACATTAACTAACATACCGCCAACGGTCCGTGCCGCCTGTGGACTAATCACCTGATCAACTACCTGAGGCTCAGCTTTGATACGACTACCATCTGGTGAAACGATCTCTTCCACCAGATAAGGCTTCATTAGCTTACCATCATTAGCTAAAATACCAAAAGCCATAGCCATCTGTAGAGTCGTTACATTAATGCCTTGACCGAATGAGGCTGTCGCCACGTTAATTTCTTGACCAAATTTACGATATAGATTGTTTAAATTACCGGACGATTCAGAATCTAACTCTATACCAGTCGGTCGGCCAAAGCCAAATTTTTTCAAACCATCACGGAAAGTCTCAACTCCCAAACGATTTAGAACATAAACCATGCCGGTATTAAGAGAATCCTGAAGAACTCTAACCATATTAACCACTCCCCGGCCTTTGAAATCAGAATTATTAATTTTATTTTTACCAACCATAACTGAGCCGGCATCATTATAGGTGGTTTGCGGGGTTACTTTACCCTGGTCGATACCGATAGCCATGGTAATCGCCTTAAAAATTGAACCTGGCTCATAAGCCTCAAAAGTCGGCTGATTATTAAATTGACGCAAATCTTTAACTAATTGAAAATTATTAGGATCAAAATCCGGTGCCGAACACATAGCTAAAATTGCTCCGGTTTTAGGATTAATAATAACAACGCTACCAGAATCAGCCTGGTGTTTGGTAACTGTAGCTAATAATTTACTACAAGCAGTATTTTGAATTGATCGATCAATCGTTAAGATAAGATCCGAACCATTGGTCTGTTGTTGATAATCTCGCCCTTGTAAAATTGTTGCTTGATTAGCGCTGCGCTCGCCCTTCATCGATCCGGCCCGACCCATTAGAATGTCGTCGAAGGCTCCTTCTAGGCCATATTGCCCCTGACCAACCAAATCATCATCATCTTTAAGCGAAACAAAACCCAGCATATTGGCACCAATATTTTTTTCTGGATAATAACGATAATCCCGGCTAGTTTGACCTAACCCATTAATAACTATGGTAACTGGTTTAGTTTGATCAGCTGGTTGCCAAACCACTGATTCACCACTAATTATTAAATCGTCAGGCTTAACCGCCGCTTCGCCCCAATGCCGACTTAAAATTTTAAAATAAACCCTAAGAATTTGATCACCCTCTAATTTTTTAGCCACTACTTCATAAGGATCATCGCCCTTATTTAAAATTTCTAAATACTCATTAATTTTAGTTTCTGACTGTTCTTTAATGGCCGCTTCGCGCCGGGCCTTAGCCATCTCTTGATAAAATGGATCAGCCAGCAGGGCCGATTGCCGCTGCAAAATTTCTTCTTTAGTGACTGCCAATTCTTCAGTACTAGAGGCTACTGGCAATTGAATTAACTGGTCATCCAGCTGCTGCTTCAAACGATCGCTTTCAACCTTATCAATATTGGCTAAAATTAACGGCTGATCAAAACTTTCAAACAAGATTTCGGCTAATTCCTGAGTCTCTAAAACAATGGGTCGTGATTTTTGATTTTTAGAATCAATTTGCTCAGCCTGCTGCTGGCGCAATTCAGTCAAAACCGAACTACGCAAGTCGCGAGGCACAGCATAAAGAGTAAAAAAGCGCCGATTAGTAGCAATCGGATAAAGATCACTGCCGGCCACAGCTGAACTATTGTGAACAAAAATTTGCCCACGAGTCGGCGCCAATTGAACATTAAATTCATGCTGATCACGAGCTTTGGCCAAATAATAATCGTGACGAATTAACTGCAACCAAAAAAGCCTAGCGATCACCGCTAAGCCAATTACCACAAAAATAACAAAAATAATATTAAAATTGGTATTAAGCCTCTTAGAAAGATGGGCTGCGCCAGAACGGTCGCGCCGACCAATAAGCTGGTCTGGTCGGGCCATAAACTATTTCTTAGCCAGCAAATCGTTGGTCACCGCGTAAGGCAAGCGGTCAACTGGCACCATACCTAAAGATTGAACTCGGCCATGCAAATAATCATAAGAACTAAACAAAGCTACTTGTCCCTGTAAGTCGGCTTGCTGCTGGCGCAATTCAGCCAATCGACCCTTATGGTCTTTCAGAGCAAACGATTTAGCTGCCAAATCATTGGCCACCACCAAATAAGATAAAATTAGTACCACAGTTCCTAGCCACAAACAACGATTAACTCGTTGCCAATTCCAACGACGAT
>CAYVMB010000016.1:0-9744 GCA_964452435.1 uncultured Gammaproteobacteria bacterium | reverse complement strand
AACAGTTAAAAAGCATGATTTATTAACTGATGCCTCAGCTGTTGATCATGGTGAATTAGCTCTGGGTAATAATGTTTTAGTAGCTTTCATGACCTGGGAAGGTTTTAATTATGAGGATGCTATTATTATTTCGGAGCGGCTAGTCAAGGATGATATTTATAGTTCTATCCACATTGAAAACTATACTCTGGATGTTCGCGACACCAAATTGGGACCCGAGGTGGTTACTAATGATATTCCCAATATTAGTGAAGAAAAATTAAAAGACTTAGATGAACGCGGCATTGTCCGTATTGGTGCTGAAGTTTCCAGCGGTGATATTTTAGTGGGTAAAATTACTCCTAAAGGTGAAACTGAACTTAGTGCTGAAGAAAAATTAATCAGAGCAATTTTTGGTGAAAAAGCCAAAGATGTTCGTGATTCTTCGCTTTATCTGGAACATGGCGAACATGGTAAGGTTATTGATATTAAAGTTTTTTCGCGCAGCAAGGGTGATAAGCTACAGACTGGTGTTATTGAGTCTATTCAAATAACAGTGGCTAATTTGCGTAAGATTAAGGCTGGTGATAAATTAGCCGGTCGTCATGGTAATAAAGGTGTTATTTCTAGAATTGTGGCTGTTGAAGATATGCCTTATATGGCTGATGGTACTCCAGTTGATATTATCTTATCGCCATTGGGTGTTGTTTCCCGTATGAACCTGGGACAACTATTAGAAACTCACTTAGGTTTAGCTGCGCATGCTTTAGGCTATAAAGTAGCTACTCCATCACTAAATGGTATCACGGAAGAAACTATTAAAAATGAGCTTAAGAAAGCTGGTTTGCCCGAAGATGGTAAGATTCAACTCTATGATGGTAAGACTGGCACACCTTTTGATCACAAGGCCACAGTTGGTTATAAATACATGCTTAAACTCAACCATATGGTTGAGGACAAAATTCACCAACGCTCAATCGGACCTTATTCTTTAATAACCCAACAACCATTGGGTGGTAAGGCCCAATTTGGCGGCCAGCGTTTTGGTGAAATGGAAGTTTGGGCTTTAGAGGGTTATGGTGCCGCTCATACTTTACAGGAAATCTTAACTATTAAATCAGATGATGTTTCTGGACGTAGTAAGGCTTATGAAGCCATTATCAAGGGTGAGCCAATTAAGAAATTGAATGTTCCAGAATCATTTAATGTCTTAATTAGAGAATTAAAAGGTTTAGCTTTAGATATCCAATTATTAGATGGCCAGGGTAATATTGTGGAATTGACTGATCAGGCCGATGAATTTGATAATCGCTATAATAACAACAATAATCTAGAGGCTAATGCTCAGGTTAATGAGGTTATTGGTGAAGAAGTGGCTCGCCGAACTAGTCAATCGTTAATTGAAGATGCTCAATCAGCTGGCTTAGAAATTATTTAGGTTTTTGCTTAATCGTCTTATATGTTAAATCCAATCAAGACTACCGATTTTGAAGCCATCAAATTAAAGTTGGCTTCACCGGAAGAGATTGTCGCCTGGTCACACGGCGAAGTAATTCGTCCGGAAACTATTAATTATCGGACTCAAAAGCCAGAAAAAGACGGCTTATTCTGTGAGCGAATTTTTGGTCCCTCTAAGGACTGGGAATGTTATTGTGGTAAATATAAAAAAGTTCGCTACAAGGGTATTATTTGCGATAAATGTGGCGTAGAAGTAACTCGTAGTAGTGTTCGCCGTGAGCGGATGGGTCATATTTCTTTACAGACTCCGGTTTGTCATATTTGGTTTCTGCGCGGTTTATCATCTAAAATTGGTTTAGCTTTAAATATTTCGGTTCAAGCTATTGAAAAGGTGATTTATTTTGCTAGTTTTGTTATTACCGATGTCAACCAGGAATTATTAGAAGCTACTACCGAGCAGATTCGCCAGGAGTATAAGAGCAAGAAAAAATTATTTGAAAATGAATTTGCCAAAGGCTTGGCTGAACTAGAAAAACAAAAACAAGCGGCTTTAGCTGAAGGCAAGACCGCCCTGGAGGTTAAACAGATGATTGATAAATCTCTAGAAGAATTAACGGCCGATCGTGATGCTAAGATTGGCGAGTTGGAAGAGGTTTTTGCTCAAACCCAAAAAGAACTAAAAGAATTGCGACCATTGACAATTTTACCGGAAAATATTTATCAGAATTTAAGTTTAAAATACGGCCATATTTTTACCGCCAGTATCGGTGCCGAAGGTATTCGTGAATTACTAGCTAGTATTGATCTAGAGAAAACTATTAAAGAACTAGAAGCTGAGCTGACCACGGCCATTGACTCTAAAAAGGAAAAAATTATTAAGCGCTTGCGTTTCTTTAAGAATTTACTAGCTAATGATTTGCGGCCAGAGTGGATGATTCTTAAAGCCGTTCCAGTGATTCCGCCAGATTTGCGGCCGATGGTCGCCCTAGACGGTGGACGTTTTGCTACTTCTGATTTAAATGATTTATATCGCCGAATTATCAATCGTAATAATCGTTTGAAGCAATTGATGGAGCTAAAGGCTCCAGAGGTTATCTGCCGCAATGAAAAACGCATGTTGCAGGAAGCGGTTGATGCCCTAATTGATAACTCTATTCGTCATGGTAAAACTGTAACTGCTTCAACTGGTCAAAAACGAACCCTTAAATCTCTATCTGATTCACTTAAGGGTAAACAGGGTCGTTTCCGTCAAAATTTACTAGGTAAACGTACTGATTATTCCGGTCGTAGCGTTATTACTGTCAACCCCAACTTGCGTTTATGGCAATGCGGCTTACCAAAAAGAATGGCTTTGGAATTGTTTAAGCCATTTATTATTAGTGAATTAATTAAACGTGAGGTGGTCCACAATGTTCGTAGCGCTTCTCGTTATATTGAAGCTGGTCATGATGATGTTTGGGAGATTTTAGAAAATATTGTTCGTGATGCTTATGTTTTATTAAATCGCGCTCCAACTTTGCATCGTCTTGGTATTCAAGCTTTTAGGCCAATGCTAACCGAAGGCTTATCTATCCAGATTCATCCTTTGGTTTGTTCTGCCTTTAATGCTGATTTTGATGGCGACCAAATGGCCGTTCATGTGCCATTGACTGAAGAAGCTCGGGCTGAGGCACGCGATATTATGTTGGCTTCCCACAACCTATTAAAACCAGCCACTGGCGATCCAATCGTCAATCCTGGTCAAGATATTGTTTGGGGTGTTTACTATATCACCAGCGAAGAGAAAGACACTGAAAAAGACCCAGCCAAGATGAAGGCCTTTAGTTCTTGGCAAGAAGCCAAATTGGCTTATGATTGTGGTCAAATTAGACTACGCGAACCGATTCGCGTTCAAATCAACTATCTAAACGATGAATTAATAAATACTACAGTTGGTCGGATTGTTTTTAACAATATTTTGCCGGAAAAATTGCGCTTTGTTAATGAAATAGTTCTTGGTACCAAGGTCAAGGCCTTGGTTAAAGATTGTTTGCGTCATTATGGTGAAACGGCGACTGTTGATTTTCTTGATGAATTAAAGCGAGAAAGTTTTAAATTTATTACCCGCAGTGGTTTGTCTTGGGGGATGGGTGATTTGCCGACTTTCACTAGTCGTGACGCCTTAATTACACAAGCTGAGAATGAAGCTGAAGAGGTCCAACAACAGTATGAAGACGGTTTGTTAACTGATAGCGAACGATACGGCAAGATTATTCAATTGTGGACAGCTGCTAAAGATAAAATTACCACAATTTGTATAGAAGACCTGGATCGTGATGGACCGGTTTATTCCATGATTAAATCAGGAGCTCGTGGATCATGGGCTCAATTAACCCAGATTCTAGGCATGAAGGGTTTGGTTACTTCACCAAGTGGCGAAATTATTGAATTGCCGATTAAAGGTAACTTCAAGCGTGGTTTTGATGTATTGGAATATTTTATTGCTACTCATGGTGTTCGTAAAGGTTTATCTGATACTGCTTTGCGTACTGCCAACGCTGGTTATTTAACTCGTCGTTTAGTTGATGTTTCTCAAGATATTATTATTCGTCAAGATGATTGTGGTAGTCAGGAAGGCCTAGTGATGACAAAGCCTGAAAGCGAGCTGATTGGTCGCACCTTGCTGCGTCGAATTACTGGTCGTTATCTTAGTGCTGACTTAAAGAATGCTGCTGGTAAGACTTTGGCTAAAAAGGGTGAATTAGTTGATGAAGAATTGGCTATTAAAATTGTTGACGAAGATATTTTAGAAGCCGAAATTTATTCTGTCTTGACTTGTTTGACCAAAAAAGGTCTGTGTAAAAAATGTTACGGTCATGATTTGGCTTACAATAAGATTGTTAAAGATGGTACGGCTGTTGGTGTTATGGCTGCCCAATCTATTGGTGAACCTGGCACACAGCTGACTATGAGAACCTTTCATACTGGTGGCGTGGCCAGTCAAGATGATATTACTCAAGGTTTGCCTCGGGTTGAAGAAATCTTTGAAGCTCGTTCACCAAAACGTAAAGCCTATATTGCTGAAGTTAACGGTTTGGTAACTATTGAAAACGCTCAGAAAACTATTGATCCAATTACTGGTAAGGTTATCGGTGGCGGAGCTAATAAAGTAGTCAAAATTGCCTACCAAGGAGAAGAAATAGATAAATATTATTTCTTTGGTGAAACTAAGGCCGCCAAGAATAAATTAGTTGATAGCCAATCTGATCTTAAGGTAGCTGTTAAGGATGGTGATGTAGTTGGCGCTGAGACTAAGTTATTTACTATTGGTCGTAAAATAACCAAGGCCACTCGGCCAGGTAAAGTTAGTCTCGGCAAGAATTTTATTGGAGTTACTGTAGAATTGCCCAAAGATAAAGAATATATTATTCCTAAGAACTTTGCTCTAGTTGTTCAAAACGGACAAAATGTAGAGGTAGGTGACCAATTAACTGAGGGTAGTCTAGATTTACGTCAATTATTTGAATTAAAGGGCCAAGTAGCAGCTCAGAAATATATTATCCAAGAAATTCAACGGGTTTATTCTTCTCAGGGACAAGCTCTAAATGATAAACATATTGAAATTATTGCTCGCCAAATGTTTAGTCGTGTTTATATTACTGATTCGGCTGATAGTGATTTGACTAATGGTGAAGTGGTGGAGCGGTCAATCTTTGATCAGATTAATGAAGATTTAAAGCTAGCCAAGAAACAACCAGCCAAAGGTCAGGTTTTATTGCTAGGTATGACTAAAACGGCTTTGACCACTGAAAGCTTCTTGTCATCGGCCTCATTTCAAGAGACTTCCCGTGTCTTGATTGAGGCCGCCATTAGCGGTAAGCTTGATAAGCTAGAAGGCCTCAAAGAAAATGTTATTATCGGTCGGCCGATACCGGCGGGAACTGGAACGAAATAATTGATATTTTTAAATAAAACACCATCTAATCCGATGGTGTTTTATTATTAAAAACCGCCGCCAGCACCACCACTACCAAAGATAGTTGCTTTATTGTTTATGCAATAATTGTAAGTAACCATTTTTTTCGTTGCCGTAATATCTGCCCAAGAACCTCCTCCAGCAAATGTTTTAAAACACTCAAAAGGTGCTCTTCCTGGTGGACAATAATATAACCACGTTCTATCTAGCCATCTTAAAGCACCATCAAGAGTTATTAAATCTCTTAAACTAATACAGGTTCCATCTTGAAATAAAAAACCATAATCAGAACCAGAACCATTTGTAACCCCATTACATCTAGTGGCCAGATTGCAGTTTTCTCTACTCGTTGCGGCTCTATCTGCATTATAAGTAGTAAGAGTGCGGCATTTGTATGGAAATATTGTTGCCTGAAATAAACCAATACCATGAGAAAAGCGCCAATCTAGGCTCAATGTTTTAGGATTGCAGTTATTAGTTTTATTTATACAATCAAAATCATCATTGACTAAATTTCCACTCTTTTTACGGGTCGGTATCGGTCTTACGCCTTTATATGTTACACCGCTTGATCCAAAGGTGTTGTAAGCTGTTTTAGATGTTGGAACCATTTCATCGTGACCGATAGCTCCCAGTTTTCCACCAGATTCATTTCCAATAATAGCGTAAAGCAAGCATGGTTCAGCTTGTTTCCTTAGACTAAATTGTTTTATTGAGTTAATGGTGGATTGGTCCATAGACACACTACTATTTGAATTTCCAGTAATTAATGTATATATATCTGGATGTATTTCATATTCAATATCTTTCCGGGCAAAATAGGCTATTTTTATTGCTGGAAATCTTACTAAATTACTGTTAATGGTCACCAATATCAAATATGAGCCTAATGCTAACCCTAGGCCGCTGAAGGCCGCGCTAATCCAGTTCTTAGCTTCAGTAACTCGACTAGCATTGCCGCCAGCTAATAGCCAGTTAAAGCCACCAATCATAATAGCCAGCAAGGCTAAAACAGCAATCATCCCGACTGAATAATTATATAGCCAGCTTAGGTATTCACCAATCCACGGTATATAGAAGGAAATATTTTCACCGTCACTGCTGGTTTGGATTTTATTTTGATCACTAAATAATAGGCCGGGCAGATTAATTTGCAGTTCGGGAATCTTTATGTCTGGTCCATCAGTGTCTGCTGCCCAGACAGTCAGCGGTTGAATTATTGCTAAACCGACAATCAGAATAAGCAAATATTTTAACCAACAATATTTTTTCATTTAGACAACAGATTATACTTAATAATATTAGTGTCAGCAATAGCTTGCAATGATTCTAGCGTTTTGGCATCTTTTAATAAATGTTGGTAGCGCCCTTGCAATTCAATATAATCTTTAACTTTTGGTGTCGGTGTTGGCAATTGTTCAGCTTTTTCTAATCGTCCACCAACAAACTCTAGCAATGGGTATAGCCCACTTTCACTGGCTAACCTGGCCGCCTTCATTTGATCGCTAGGTTTTATTTTCCAACCCGGCAAACAGGGGACTAAGATTTGTATATAGCGGGGTCCTTTGATGTTTGTAGCGGTGATTATTTTTTGTTTAAAGTCTTCAGGGAAAGCAATATTAGCTTGAGCTATGTAGGGCACATTATGGGCTAGGGCGATAGCTAGCATGTCTCGCTTGCTATTATGCTCTCCAGCAGAGGCTAGGGTGCTAGTTGGTGTTTTGGCTTGACCGGGAGTGGCTAGACTAGCTTGCATGCCAGTATTGGCATATCCCTCATTATCATAACAAATATATAGTAGATCATCACCGCGAGCCCAACTAGCGGTTAAGGCTCCGAAACCAATATCAAAAGTCGCCCCATCGCCACCTTGGACTAGAATAATCGGTCGGTGGCTTTGTGGTGAACTAGTTTTTTCCTGATAATCCAAGGCTGCCGCTATACCGCTAGCAACCGGAGCAGCGTTAGCAAAAGCAGAATGTATCCAGGGCACTTGCCAAGCGCTGTTAGGATAAGTGGTGGTAGTCACTTCTAGACAGCCGGTAGAATTAACAACTATTGTGTTTAGCCCCAGTTGATCAATGGCTAAACGGGCAGCGACAATTTGAGCGCAGCCCAGACAGGCGGTGTGGTGGTTATTTAATAAGATCATAATAATTTATTTTCCCCCACACACATCCTTCATTCTGTCTTGTTGTCCGGCGTCCGTTAAATTTTTTGAACATTCATTAAAGCATTCAGTATTAGCACACTCACAAAAATGTCCATCACAAGTTGCCTTATTATTGGCTAATCCCGACAATCCACCATTGCCACATTGCCATTCCTTAACCACCGTACTATTACCAATCCTTTCCTTTCTATTGGGACATTGATAATCATGGTCGCAGTGTTTTCCGAAAGAAGAGCATGGTATGCATTTTTCATCATCACAATAACCCCAACTTTTTCTACTACCATTAGTTACGATACAGGCCCAACCATTATTGTTATTTGCCACCTCTCGACAATATTTAGGATTATCTAAACCGATTGTGTTCTTACTTACATAACTACCTAAGTTCCAACAAGCACCGGGAATTATATATAGCCCCAAGTCGCTTTGTTGTTTTTCATATTCTTTTTGCCCCCAATCAGAGACGCTTTTTTTCGGATTTTTTTTTGTTGTGGCCTTGGGGTCATTAAAAATATAGAACTGAGACTTGCCGGTATCTATAGGTTTCATACCATCGCGGTAAAGTTTACCATTACCTCCAGGGTCATTCGCGGCCATCTTTCGACCATAATTAATGCAATAATTTATAGCCTTTTGCTCACTATCAGCGCACCATGCGAAGCTAAAAGCACTCATTCCATCAACCTTTGAGAAATTTTCATTATAAAACACGCAACAAGACTCTGTGGTTGGATTTCCACTATCACAAAAAACCTCTCCATAAGTCTTATCTAAGAATCCTTGATCACCAACGGCTTGATCTTGATTAGATTTTTCAGGAACTTTTAAATTTAGCTTAGTAATTGCATCAATAGCACTAGTTCTTAAATTTACTAAATTTACATTAATAGTTTTTAAGATTAAATAGGAAAACATTAATAATGCTAAGCCGCCTAAACCGCTAAAAATCCATTGTTTTGCTTCGCTAACCTTGTTACCATTACCTCCAGCTATTGACCACATAAAACCGCCAAAGATTATAACTATCAAAGTTATAACCGTGATTGCTTGTATACCATATCTAAAAATTGCTGCCATTAATTTAGCTATTGGTGCGGTTGAGTTTTCATTAAATATAAATCTTTCTAAAACTCCTGGCCAGATGACTTGCGGAATAAAAACTAAAGGTTTTGATTTTTCGGTTACAACTTCAGCTTTTGCTCCTTTCCAAACAGTGCCGCTTAATTGGCTCGGGGTATTATTTTGACTATTTGTTGTATTATTAGCCCGTGCGCTAAATGGAACAATAAAAAAGGTAACGGCCAAAAAAACAATACTAAAAGCAAGATTTCTTTTGGTGTCGTGTTTCATGTTTTTTTTATAATTTTATTTATTATTGCTAAATCAACATCTCCACCTAAACCAATAATTAAGCTGGATATATTATTTTTAGACGATTGATTGATTGCCATAATGTCACTAAACAGCGGTGGTTGAGCACCTAAGCCTGGTGAACGGTCAATAACTATAACCTTGCTGGCTTTATTCAAATATTGTTTGACAATGTCTTCTGGGAATGGTCGATATAATTTGATCTTTAAAACAGCCAAAGAATTAGTAGTCTGCTGATTAGCTTGGTCGGCCAAGTCTTTTAATTCACCAACGATTGATCCCATGGCTACAATTATTATTTTAGCTTTTAACGGCCCATAATATTCAATAGCTGCAGTATTTTGAGTCTTTGTAGCCTTTTCTTTAATTAATTGATACTTAATTGGTTGCCAAAGCTTATTCAACTGGTTAGCAGTCTCCTCAATAATCGGCCAACTGTCAGCAATAACTTGTCTTAAATTTAACCGTTGTTTTTGGTATTCGACCGGCATAGTAAACCAGCCGGTGGTTTGCGGCTTTTGGGGATCTAAAACAGCTTTAATTTTATTATTTAATAATTTTTTAACTAATTTACTAGTTGGTAAGGCCACTGGTTCACTGGCATGAGTTAGTCTAAAGCCATCAACGTTAACCATGACTGGTAGACGTAATTTTTGGCTTAAAATAAAGGCTAACCAGTGCTGCTCGACAGCTTCTTGGCTATCTTCAGCAAAAAACATTAGCCAGCCAGCCTCTCTGACGGCCATAGCATCTTGATGGTCATTCCAAATATTGATTGGCGCTGAGATAGAGCGGTTGGCGCAAG
>CAYVMB010000015.1:0-10144 GCA_964452435.1 uncultured Gammaproteobacteria bacterium | reverse complement strand
CTACTTTAGCCAGCGGCCAAACTATTTTAAAAAATTGCGCCATGGAACCGGAAATTGTCGCCCTGGCTGATTATTTAAATAATCAAGGAGCTAAAATTAACGGAGCCGGAACACCGGTTATCACTATTGATGGAGTGGAATCAATTGGTGGTGGAGCCTTTACGGTTATCCCTGACCGGATTGAAACTGGCACTTTTGCCCTGTTAGCTGCGGCCAGTCAGGCTGAATTATTAATCACTGATTGTTTTCCAGAACATATTAGTATTCTTTTAAACATTTTCCAAAAACAGGGCGTCAAATTTGAACAAGGCGATAACTGGTTAAAAATGCTGCCTAGTAAAAATATCCGCGCCTACAATATTAAAACTCACGAGTATCCAGGGTTCCCAACTGATCTACAATCGCCCTATACGGTTTTAATGACTCAAGCTCAGGGGTCAAGTATTATTCATGAAACCATTTATGATCGCCGCCTATTGTTTACCGATATGCTTACTCAAATGGGTGCCAATATCATTATGTGTGATCCGCATCGAGTAGTAATTAACGGACCAACTCCTCTACACGGCCGCAAATTAACCTCACCTGATTTACGAGCCGGTATGGCCATGGTTATGGCCGCCTTAATCGCTGAGGGAAAAACAGAAATCGACAACATCTACCAAATTGAACGAGGCTATGAGCAAATTGCCGAGCGTTTGCAAGCTATTGGTGCCGATATCGAACGGGTTGACTAACTTTTATGACTCTACAACAAAGACAGTGGTTATCCCGCTTATTCCTCTTATTATTTTTAGTAATAACTCCATTAATTCTGGCCTATGCCGCTGGTTACCATATTAATTGGCGTTATTTTAAGCTAGAAAAAACTGGACTTTTAGAAATCAAAACCACGCCTAGTAATGCTCAGGTTAATATTGAAGAATTGAAAGCCTGGCTAGGAAAACCTAAAAATCTAGCTACACCATTCAAGTTAAAAAATCTACGGCCAAGCAATTACACTATCAACCTCAGCTTGGCTGGTTATCACAATTGGCGAAAAATACTGACCATCCGACCAGCTGAGACAACCTTTGCTAAAGATGTCCGACTATTTAAGCAAGCTGAGCCACAGTGGTTGGCCGACCTACCGGCTAGCAGTACTATAGCTTTGGCTAATTTCAGCGATAATCAACAATTAAATCTCAATAACAAAAATTTAACTACCAGCACTATCAACGCGCTAATATCTGAAAAAGATTTAACTGACAATTGGCTAGATGCCCACTCTGTCCGGCTAGCCTGTGCTCTGACCGACAAAAAAATTGCCTATGCCAATCAATTTGAGCTGTGGCTAGCTGATCCAGAAACTAAAACCAGGCTATTACTAGGCCGCTTCAGCCAAAACATTAATCAACTAATCTGCCTACCTGATACCAGCAATTATTTAATTTATGGCCATGATAATAGCTGGCAATTGATTGAATTGGATGACCGCCAGGGACGCAATATTTGGAAATTAGCCGATATCAATGAGTTAGGCCTGTCAGCCATCAATAAAAAGGCCGACCAACTTTATTTCTACGGACGGGTTGGCACAAAAACCGGCCTATTCTCTCTAGAGCTATAATTAGCGCAATAAATCTTCAATAAAGCGACGTAAATCAGCGCCGATTTCTTTGTTTTTCAAACCAAGTTGAATATTGGCCTTAATCATACTTAATTTATCACCAGTATCTAACCAAGTGCCGGATAATTCTTGGCCATAAAGCGGCCGACCAGCAGCCAACATTTGACCAAACGCATCTGCTAATCGCAGCTCACCATTAGGGCGTGGTTTCATCTGAGCTAACGTTGTTAAAACTTCCGGGGTAATAACATAAATACCAACTGCTACCAAATTAGAAGGAGCCTCTGACGGCTTTGGTTTTTCAATAAATTGCTTAATTTCATAGATATTTCCTGGTAAAGACACCCCTTCAATAACTCCAAATTTACTCACTTCTTGATGATCAACCGCTGACAAACCAATAACTGGATCACCATATTTAGCAAAAGTTTTTAAAACCTGGCTAGCCGGCCCTTCTTCGGCATCATATAAAGTATCACCAAACATTACCAAAACTGGTTCGTCATAAACTAAATGTGCCGCACAAGCTAAAGCATGACCGTCACCCAGGGGTAATGGCTGACGGACATAGGAAAACTTAGCCATCTCAGAAATTCGCCGAACTTGTTTAACTAAGTCCAGCTTATTTTTTTCAACTAAGGTTTTGTCTAACTCAAAAGAATAGTCAAAATGATCTTCAATAGCCCGTTTACCACGACCAGTGACAAAAATAATCTCTTCAATGCCGGCAGCCACCGCATCTTCCACCAAATATTGGATAGCTGGTTTGTCCACTACCGGTAACATTTCTTTGGGCTGAGCTTTGGTAGCTGGTAAAAATCTAGTACCAAAACCAGCAACCGGCAGAATAGCTTTAATAATTTTACGCATATTGCTTACTTACTACGGGGAACATGAGAAGTAGTCATTGGACCCCATTTTAAAAGATATTTAAACCAAGATAAGGTGTGCTGGCGACCGACTCGGTTATTTAATAATTTATACCAAGTCGCCTGAGCGCTAGCTCGTTGATGGTTGTGCAAAATTTCTGTCCCCGGATAATAAACTACTTGCCAGCCATGATACCACATCTGGCGGCTCAAGTCGGTGTCCTCAAAATATAATTTATAGCGTTCATCAAAGTAACCAACCTGACGCATAGCTGCTGCCCGAATAAACAAGAATGATCCTAATAACCAATCAACCGGCATAGTCCGCTCTAAATTAACATCTTCTAAAAGAAAACGCTTTAATTCGCGACGAACCCAGCCATATTTTTTCAACCACGGCCAACGACGACAAAACGGTGTTGTCAAATTGTGCCAACGATAGCAAGAAGCTTGCCGGCTACCATCTAAATTACGTTGCCGCGGCCCAACCACCCCAACCTGAGTATGACTCTCCATAAAATCATAGAGCTGCTTAATCGAATCAGGCTCTACGACAGTATCGGGATTCATAATTAAAAAATATTTACCAGTTGCTTGACGCAAGGCTAAATTATTACCAGCCCCATAACCAGTATTACTATTGGCGATATAACGAACCTCCGGCCACTCCTTGGCTACCTTAACGGCCAAATCAGCTTCATTGGAATTGTCAACAATTATTATTTCGTGCTCCAAGCCGTGCCAATTAGTCTGACGTAAAGACTCTAGACAGCGATAAATAACTTTCTGGCTGTAATAATTGACAATGGAGATACTAATATCCATATTACCAGACAATTATTAGTTTAATGAGTTGCCAATAGAAGTTAAGGAACCAATTGCCTAGTCGGACTGCCGGGCTATCAACTTCTTGGAATAAGATACGACCGCTGAATATTTTAATAATCTGACGATCAGCCCTATGTCTTAAGCGCTGAGATTGCCAACGAGATTTGAGAAGCATTGGCCAGTGTAAAGGATTAATAAAATACCACCAGGCATTCAATTTATGTTTTAAGCGCCCGGCCCGCCAAGCCATAATAGCTAGCACTATGTCGCTGGCTAAAAGAGCTGGCAATAAAACAATCATGGTCAACCAATGATAATTCTTCCAGCCCGACAATAGACGATTACGGTCTAACCAATAATACTTACTGCTGCTACGACTAAATTGATATTTATGATAAATCTGCGAATAGGCAGCTAAACGACAATCCCAACCAGCTAGCCATAGGCGCCAACCCAAATCTTGATCTTCATTATACATCCAAAAAGTTTCATCAAATAAACCAATTTGGCGCAAAGCTGATAAGCGAAAAAGCACCGCCGCGCCAGACGGATAAGGTATAGATTGCCCGTCAATCGCCACTAAATTAAGCTCGGCAACCGGTTTACGGTAATCAAGACAATAGCCATAGCCTAAAAAATGAGTGGCATTACCCAGGCTATTAACCAAATCTTGTTCTGGCCATAATCTAATTAAAGACTGGGCAGCACCCAATTTCTGATTTTTAAGCATCGGCTTAACCAACTCTATTAAGCTGTCTGGCTGAACAATTGTGTCCATATTGAGAACCCAAACAAAATCACAGCCTTCGGCCATAGCAATGGCAATGGCATCATTATTGCCCTTGGCGAAACCGTCGTTGGTGGAATTACGAATTAACCGAGCGGTTGGCGCCATTGTCTGCAAAGTTTTATAGGTATCATCGTCCGACTGATTATCAACAATAAAAATATCATGATCAATCTGCCAATCATCAGTGGCTAGCTTGAGCTTTTCTAAGCTAGCCCAACAATCAGCTAAATATTTATTAGCGTAGTCTTTGTAATTAACCAAGATAGTAGCAATTTTGTAGGTAGTCATAATATTAAGTTTTAGCTCGACCACGCCAGTTTAATTTCTCACCAATAATTGCCAAGCTAGTGCCAATTGGCCAGGCCAACCTGAGCAACCAGGCCTGCCAGCGAGGATGCCATTTAGTAAAATATTTAATCATGCTTTGACGAAAATAAGTCTGCGTCCGACCACGTTTGACCTGTTTAAAACTCTGGCCGACATAATCAAGACAATTAGCCGCCGGCGTATACCAAACTTGGCCGCCAGATAATTTAATCTGGCGACAATAATCAACCTCTTCAAACCAAATAAAATAACGTTCATCTAAAAGCGGCACCTGGCCATGTTCATCGGCTCTAATCCAAAAAAAACCACCACGGACCGAATCAACTGGACTAGCTTGGCTATAATCAAAATCAGCCCGCAAGTAACGATCCAAAATATGTGGAAAAAAATGTGGTAATTTTAGCACGATAGCTAATTGGTCTATAAAAGTCGGGAAGCGACGAACATGCAATAAGGTCTCACCAGTTTCCGTTACTAAATGGCAGCCGGCAACTGTGGCTTGCGGATTAGCATCAACCCAGACTATCATTTTAGCTAAGGTATCCGGTTCAACCAGCATATCCGGATTAAGCAATAGAACATAACGCGCCTTAATCTCTCGTAAGGCCTGATTATTAGCTCTAGCAAAGCCACGATTGTCGGGATTAGCAATAACATGGACGGATGGGAACTCTTCTTGGAGCATCTCAACTGTGCCATCGCCAGAATTATTGTCTACCGCCCAAACCTCAAAATTAATATCTCCCTGGCTAGCCAATAATTGCTGTAAGTTGGCTCGCAGTTTTTCTTTCACCTTAAAAGGGACAGTAACGATAGCTAGATCAAGCATATAATTATTGACGCCAATCTTCTAAAGATAGCGGATTTATTTTAATAACTAGAGCTCGCCGTCTAGCAGTGATTAAATGCCGTTGTTGCCACAATTTACGCCAACCAACCAAAACAAAGGGTTCAAAAAATATTGCGGCTAACAACCGTTTTTTCTGATAAAACAATTCTCGACAACGACTAGATAGGGTTTTTGGCAAACTCCAATATTTAACAAAAATCATCAACTGATGTAAGTAGGACCATTGGCGGATTAATTTGCTCTCTCGGCGCCGATTCCGTAGCTGACTCCAAACTGATTGACCAACTTTAGCGGCAGTGCGATCGTGATAAATAATGGTCTCTGGCAAAAGCATAATCTGCCAACCGGCCAGACGAAGTCGGTAAGATAAATCACAGTCCTCTTTATACATAAACATCAGCTCATCAAAATATTCCACGGATTGGCCGTTGTCAAAGGCGACTGAAGTTAAAGCACTCAAACGAATTAAAACTCCAGCACCGGTAAAACCAAAAATATTTTGTGGCTCCACTACCCGATTATCATCTAATTGACCCTGACCAACATCAATAAAAGCGCCTTGCTTAGTAAAACCAACACCCAAACTATCAACCCGATCAGTTAATTGATTATTATTAAAATCCCAGCGCAAAATCTTGGGCATAACCGCGGCCACTTCTGGATTAGCGTCTAAATAATCAACCAATTTTTCAATAGTAGCTGGCTGTAAAACAACATCAGGATTAATAACTAAAAAATATTCGGCTCCTTCTTGCAGCGCTAAATTAAACAATCGATTATAACCCTTGGCAAAACCGAGATTAGCGCCAGCTGGCCAGTAGCGGACTTCGGGAAAATCTTTAATGGCCAACTGATTAGGATTGACTTGGTCAGGCGGGGTATTGTCGCCGTCTATTATCTCTAAGTCAGTAAACGTCTGCTGCCGCAAACTGGCTAAAAAATCCGGCAAATACTTGGCGGTTGATTGGCTATAGCCTAAGAAACCAACATAAACACGAGAGCCTTGCGCCATAAGATTTAATTAACGGCAATAAAAAGCCGCTGTTTCAGTATCAAAATAATTGCGATTATTAAGATAGCCTTCAGTGCGACAAATAATTTTTTTCATAGTAGCAACAGCCTGATTAGGATAAAGACCAACGGCTGTTTCGTCAGATAACATCAGGGCATCAGCTCCATCTAGGACAGCATTGGCAATATCACTAACCTCGGCCCTAGTCGGTCGTGGATGTTCCATCATCGAGGTCATCATTTGAGTGGCAATAATAGCCGGCTTACCATGCCAATGAGCATGACGAACTAAATTCTTTTGAATAATCGGCAAATCCTCCATCGGTAATTCAATGCCAAGATCACCACGAGCTACCATAATACCATCTGATTCTTTAATGATTTCATCAATACTTTCCAAAGCTAAAGCTCGTTCAATTTTAGCAATTAAGCCAATCGGTCGATCACCAATAATCTTGCGCAATTTACGTAAATCAGCAGCACTCTGGACAAAAGATAGGGCTATGTAATCAACACCATATTCAAAAGCCGCTTCAACATCAGCGATGTCCTTTTTGGTTAAACCACCCTTGGTTAAATTGGTGCTAGGTAAATTAATTCCTTTATGAGACATTAACAAGCCGCCTCTCTCCACTTGGGCATAAATTTTTTGCTCCTTAATAGCTGTTATTTTTAATTCTAATTCACCATTAGCCAAAAAGAAAGGATCACCAACCTTTAAATCTTGGTATAAATCGTCGTCGTCAATTGGAATTTCCTGATTAGCCAGACTAGCCTGACCGCCAGTAAAAACATAAGTTTCGCCGTCAATCAACTCAATCTCTTGGTCAAGCTTACCAATACGAATACGTGGACCCTGTAGGTCTTGCATAATCAAGGTTTGACGACCTGTTTCCTGCTTAATTCTTTGTAAATTCTTTTTTAAATCATTGAGCTGTTCAATCTTGGCATGAGAAAAATTCAAACGAATAATATCAACGCCGCTACTAACCAAACTGCTTAATACTGGATAATCAAAAGACTGCGGACCAACCGTCGCGATAATTCTGGTATGCATAGTAAAATAATAGGAATATTAGATAATTAATTTATTTTGTAGCCGATCGCGGGCTAAAATTTGAGCGCTTAATAGACTGTCAAAAGTACCAGCATCAATCCACTCACCTTTAACCATGGCTACCTCCAATTCATTGCGTTCTAGGTACCAATTATGCAAATCAACAATTTCTAACTCGCCGCGAGCACTGGGTTGAACTTGTTTAGCTACCTCAATAACTCGATGATCATAAATATACAGACCGGTAATCGCCAAATCACTCTTGGGTTGCAAGGGCTTTTCCACAATAGATAAAGCTTGCATCTGATCATTAATTTCTACCACACCGAAACGCTCTGGATCAGGCACTTTTTTGGCAAAAATCTTGGCGCCGCTCTTAAAATTACGAATATCATCGGTTAAATCATCTTCAAAAATATTGTCACCTAGAATCATAGTAACATCACCGTCATCAATAAAGTTTTCACCAATAATAAAGGCCTCAGCTAAACCGCGCGGCTTATCTTGAACTTCATAGGTCAACTTGATACCGAATTGACGACCGCTACCTAATAAATTTAAATAATCACCGGCTCGCTCCGGCGAAACGATAATTAGAATTTCTTTAATTCCCGCCTTAACTAAAGTATTCAGCGGATAATAAATCATTGGCCGGTTATAAATTGGCAATAATTGCTTAGAAGTGACTTTGGTACAAGGACGCAGCCTAGTAGCACTACCGCCAGATAAAATAATTCCTCGCATAAAACTACTTAGATTGATTTAAATATTCTTGTAAGGCTTCTTCGTATGATCGTAGAGCCGGCAATTTAGTCATCAACAAAGCCGAATGTTGTGGACGAGCAGCTGGTCGTGGTAAATCAGCACTAGCAATCGGCCGAATCGGTACTGTCAGGCTAGCTAATTGCTGTAATTTCTGTAAAGCCTGATACCAGGTAGCTGGCTGACTGTTAATGATATGATAAATACCTTTTTCTAAACGATCAGCTAAGAGTTGCCAAGTAGCTTGAGCCAAATCTGGTGTGTAAGTAAAACAACTTTCTTCAGCATCAACACCTTTGAGCTCTGGCTCAGTTGAAGCCAACTTAAGCATAATATCAAAAAAACTAACCTTAGTGGCTGGACTGCTACCGCGCGGACCAAATAATTTGGAAGTACGAATTAAGTAATAATTCAAACCCAACTCACCCTGCTCAATTAGAGCTTGTTCGCCAGCTAATTTACTGCGGCCATACTCATTAATTGGCGCCGGCTGATCAGTCTCAACATAACCAGATGATTGATCACCAGCAAAAACATAGTCGCTAGAATATTGAATCATGATTGTGCCTTGGGTGCGGCACCAGCTGGCCAAATGGCTAACTAAATCACGATTTAAAACATAGGCCAAATCATGACCAGGCTGACTTTCACAAGCATCAACTGCATTATAGGCTACCGTATTAATTAAAACATCAAAGTGTTGGCCAGCTAACTTAACCTCCACAGCTGGCCAGTTGGTTAAATCAATATCTTCTTGATCCCAACTAACAATTTCATGACCCAATTGCTGGCCACTGAACACTAGTTGGCTACCGAGATTGCCTAGGCCACCCAAAATTAAAACTTTCATAAATTATTTGCTTATTTTTTCTTTTAAGGGTCGCCACCATTCTGGATGATCTTGGTACCAGCGGACTGTAGCTTGTAACCCCTCATCAAAAGATATAGTGGGTTGCCAATCTAAATCACGAGTCGCCTTACTAAAATCAATAGCATAGCGCCAATCATGACCCAAACGGTCAGTCACTGGTTCAATATAGCTATCGTCTTTATTTAATAGCTGCAGCAATTTCTTGGTCAATTCTAAATTACTAACCTCATGATCACCACCCAGACAATAAGTTTCGCCAATTTGACCACGCTGTAAAATTGCTTCAATGCCGGCATTATGATCATCAACATGGATCCAATCACGAATATTGCCACCATTACCATAGAGCGGCACCTTTAGACCATCAATTAAATTGGTTACAAACAAAGGAATAACTTTTTCCGGGAATTGGTAAGGGCCGTAATTATTAGAACAATTAGAAATCGTCACTGGCAATTTATAGGTCCGAAAATAAGCCCTGACTAAATGATCAGCGGCGGCCTTAGAAGCGCTATAGGGGCTGCTGGGACGATAGGGCGATGTTTCATCAAACTTCGGATCGTGGCGAGTTAGGTCGCCATAGACTTCGTCGGTAGAGATTTGGTGAAAACGAACACCGCCATGACGCCGAGCGGCTTCTAGTAGATTGGCTGTGCCCTGAATATTGGTTTTGACAAAAGATAAACCATCGCCAATTGATCGATCAACATGGGTCTCAGCCGCGAAATTGACTACACAATCCACTTGGCCCATCAGACCATCAACCATTGCGTAATCAGCAATATCACCCTGAACAAAACGGTAATTGGCCTGATTAGCAATATCTTCTAAATTGGCCAAATTGCCAGCATAGGTTAAGAGGTCAAGATTAATCAGTTGATCTTCGGGGTGTTTCCGGAGCCAATAGTGGATAAAATTGGAGCCGATAAAGCCGGCCCCACCAGTTACTAGTAGCCGCATAACTCTAAACTAATAATTAAACAATTTTATAGGGAGAATCCGGATTTTGCTCCCAGCGAATTTCATCAACCTCCTCAGTTTTATCAACACCGCGATATAGTTTATCCGGCAGATTAACCGACCAAGCATCTTGGTCGCCAATCGCCTTGTAGCCATGAACTACGCCAGCTGGCACAATCACCATCGTTGGATTGCTTTGGCCAACTACCT
>CAYVMB010000014.1:0-10789 GCA_964452435.1 uncultured Gammaproteobacteria bacterium | reverse complement strand
GAGGCTCTGCTAGATTACCACCAGGTTGCCAACTTGGCAACGTTGTTGATCCAGTACTGCTAGAAGCCTGGCCGTTAATACTATAGGGTAGTAGTCCAATGCGGTAAAATTGTGTGGTTTCCATGTAGCAATAACCATTGGAATAATTGGTTGCAGTTTTGGGGCAAGCAAGACCTAGCGACATATGATTGGCTTCGGGATAAGACATTAAGGCGACGCCATAGCCGAGTTTGCGAAAAATTAACCAAGCTAGTAGAGTTTTGTCGGTGCAAACACCTTTATTCAGATAAAGAGTCTCGTAAGGGTAATTGGGGGTGGCTTGGTTATTGGCTTGCTGGATAAGATTACTGCGTTCTTGATCGTAGGGTATTGATTGGATAAAAGCGGCTGCTAATTCGGCGGTTTGGTCGGTAGTAAGTTGTTTGGCCTGAGCTTGTTGTTGTAATTGTTCGGTAATTTGACGAATAATATTATCTTGCGAGGCGTTATTTAAGAATTGACCATAATATTGATCGCGCCAATTACTGGGCAGATTGCCACCACTATAAGAAAAAACCTTGGTTTGCTGCTGATAATAATTGTAAAGTTTGGCGGACAATTCTAGTTGAATAAGGTAGGGTTGATTATTCCAAGACCAGCGCCAAACTTTAGCTGAAGGACTAATAACCGGAGCGGCAGCTGTTATTTTAATAGTGCCAGCAGGGATTGGATCAATATGCTCGTTAGCTGCCCCCAGGGCCGTTTCTTTCATTATTTGGAAAGCGTCAGTTGGTCGCCCTAGATAATAGAGCTTCAATTTGCTAGGCTCAAAGTAATAGGCCTTACCCTTGTCCTGAGGCTTAAGCAATATGCGGCCAGAAAGTCGCTGGATTTTAGCTGGAGCTAATTGTCCTTTTTCTAATAAGGAAAAATCAGTATTGCTAATGCCTATCGCCAGAGACCGCATAATTTGGAAAGCGTCCGCTGGTCGCCCTAGATAATATTTTTTATCATCTGCTGGATTTATATACCAGGCCTCGCCATGTCCCTCAACGGCCAATAAAATCTTGCCGGCGAAGGGACTGGCAGCCTGAACTGGTGATATTGTAAAATAAACAGAGAAGATCACGGCTAGAACCAGCCCACTCCGAATCGTTATTTTACGCATAAACTAAAAAGTGATAGATTAATACAGTAATTATAGCTGATTTTTATCTAAAGGTGAATGACATTGTCAATAATTAGTTTTTCTTATGAATCAACCGACAACTCAAGAATTAGCCGCCTGGCAAACAGCCATAGCAAATAATCAGGCCTGGCGTTTGGCAGTCAAGGTGATTACCAATTGTCCTCGTCACGGCTGGCAGGGTCGTTTAGCTGACGGTAGCTGGAAAATAGGCCTAGCTGAACCAGCCGTTGACAATCGAGCCAACAGGGCTTTATTGGCTTGGCTGGCTCAAGAATTAGTTTGTCCAGTTAGCCGATTAAAGATCAGTAGTGGTCAAACCAGCCGTCGCAAGACCATCAGTTTTATTATTTAAGTTTATGCTTAAGAAAAATAAACCCAAATTATTATTACATATCTGTTGTGGCCCATGTGCTACCTGGGCGGCTAAGTGTCTAATGGACGATTATGAAGTGATTTTGTTTTTTTATAACCCAAATATTGAGCCGGCTGAAGAGTGGCAAAAAAGATTGGCGGCTGCGGAAAAATTGGCTGAAATTTATGGATTACCGTTGATATTTGATGACAGTGGGGCTGATGATTGGCTAGCCATAGCTGAACCATTGGCTGTCGAGCCGGAGCGAGGCCGGCGTTGTCATATTTGTTACGAATGGCGCCTACGTCAAACTGCCCAGCGAGCCGAACGGGAAGGCTGTGCTTACTTTGCCAGTAGTCTAACGGTTAGCCCCTATAAAGATAAAGAAGCAGTAAACAAAGCCGGATTATCAATAGCTAGAACGGTTATTCCTGAATATTTGTCAACTGATTTTCAAAAGGATAATGGCTATCAACAGTCGATTAAATTATCTAAGCAATATGGTCTTTATCGGCAAAAATATTGCGGTTGTCAATTCGCCAGGCAGTAGTTTTTCCAATAGTCTCGTGCTATAATAAGCTTAAAGATTAAATATTATGGATTTACAACCTTATTTTCAACAAGCTATCGATCAGGGGGCTTCCGATGTCCATTTAGTTGGCGGCAGCTGTCCCCATTTACGAATTGACGGGCAGCTGATAAAAATTAGTGAAGAAATTATTGATGCCGATCAATTAGCTGAAGCGGTTAAGGATTTTTTGGACGAACGGTTGGTTGAGCGGCTAGAAGACAATAAAGAATTGGATATTTCTCAAGCTATTGCTGGCGGTCATTTTAGAATTAATTTGCATTACCAGCGGGGGGTTATTGGCCTGACTGCCCGTTTAATTTCTGGTGATATTCCTGATCCAGAAAAAATTGGTTTGGATGAAAATTTGCGACGGTTGGCTTTGTTGAATGATGGCTTAGTCTTAGTGGTTGGTTCTTGTGGTTCTGGCAAGTCAACGACTCTGGCTAGCTTATTGGGTATTATCAATCGTGAGCGGCAAGGCAAGATTATTACTATTGAAGATCCGATTGAATATGTTTTTCAGAATGAACGCTGTTTAATAGAACAACGGGAGATTGGTATTGATACTAGTGATTTTTCTGTAGCTTTAAAATATGTGTTGCGTCAAGATCCTAACGTTATAATGGTTGGCGAAATGCGTGATAATGAAACCATGGAAGCGGCTTTGACAGCGGCTGAAACCGGCCACTTGGTTTTTTCCACTTTGCATACCGGTACAGCGGCCGAGGCTTTGTCTAGAATTGTTAGTTCTTTCCCAGCTTATCAGCAGGGTCAAATCGCTACTAAACTGTCAATGTGTTTGAGGGCGGTTATTTCGCAACGTCTGTTGCCAGCTGTTAGTGGTGGCCGGGTGGCGGTTCGGGAGATAATGTTTAATACTCCAGCCATTGCCAATTTATTACGTAGTCAAAAACTAGAACAAATACCGTCAATTATTCAGACGTCTTCGCGTGATGGGATGATTTCTTTTAATAGGGCTGTTGAACAATTACTGATGACCGGGCAAATAACCCCAGAAGTAGCTGGTGCTTATCAACGTGGTGATTCTGGTGCCTCTTATTGGCGTTAATTTTAAAAATAATTTAATAATTAAGTTTAAATTTTATGTGGTTTACTTTAGCAATTATTGTTTTGGTTTTGATTCTAGCCAGTTTGCGGCAAATCAATCAATACCAGCGTGGTGTTTTATTTACTATGGGTCGATTCAGCCGAATTATGGAACCGGGCTGGAGGCTGGTAATTCCAGTTTTTCAGGGTTTTCAGAAAGTTGATATGCGGGTTAAGGCGGTTGATGTTCCAGACCAGCGAGCGATTACTAAAGATAATGTTTCTGTTACGGTCAATGCCGTCTTATATTACAAGGTTTTTGATGCCGCCAAGGCGGTGATTGAAGTGGAAAATTTTTATTATGCTATCTCCCAATATGCTCAGACCACGATGCGCAATATCGTCGGCGAAGTTACTTTAGATGAGTTATTGGCCAATCGAGAGAAAATTGCTGAACGGATCAGGGAAATTGTTGATGTGGAGACTGATGCTTGGGGACTCAAGGTTAGTAATGTTGAGCTCAAAGATGTTAGTTTACCGCCGACCATGGAGCGGACGATTGCCAAGCAGGCTGAAGCCGAAAGAGAGAAGCGGGCAGTAATTATTAATTCTGAGGGTGAAGTGGCGGCAGCTGAAAATGTAGCTAGAGCGGCTCAGATGTTATCCGCTGTGCCAGGTGCGTTGCATCTTCGAACCCTACAGTCAATTAACGATATTTCCTCTGATCAGTCCAATACTGTAATTTTTGCCGTTCCAGTTGAGGTCTTACGTGCTCTAGAAGGGATTACTAAAAAATAATTTATGGTTGTTTTAACCAATAAAACAACGGTCTTTATTGGGCTAGCTACTCTGGTTAGCCTGGAGATTATTAATTGGCGTGTTCATTATATTTATTGGTTAGCGGGCTTATTATTAGGATTATTTTTGATTGTTGTTTTGATGTCGTTAGCGCGTCGTCGGGTAGTCTATAAATTAATGGTTTGGCTAATTCCTGCTAGCAATTTTTTGGCTTGGCTTGGTTTTTTAACAATTATTAATAGTCAGTTAATTAGGCAGTTTTTGATAGTGGTGGCAGTGATCAGTCAATGGTCTTACTGGCGACGTGGTTGGCCGGTTTGGCTAGAGCAAAACAAGCCAGCAGCCTGGTGGAGGCTAGTCAATGCTTTGAATTTATTAACTATTTGGTTAACGGCGGCTACTCTTTATGGCTGGCAGTCTTTTCTGGCTTGGCCGATTTTGTGGGCTTGGTTATTGTGGTTAGTTTTTTCTGGTTTAATTTTATGGTTTGACTACCAAATTTCTGATTTACCATTAGCTAAGCATTGGCCAATTATTTTACTGCAATGGTTAATTGGTGGACAGTTATTTTTAGTGGTTTACTTTTTGCCAAGTTCTAATCTGGTTTTAGCCTATTTGCTGCTAATTGCTTATTACATGGCTAGCCAGATCGGCCGAGGTAGCCTATTGAAAATTAATACCGCTCGTCGTTTAAATTATCAGTTTTTGTTTTTAGCGGCTGGTTTATTATTGGTTTTGTTAACTGCTAAATGGTTTTAATTTAAAATATATTTTATGAGTTCGAATTTTATCCACAAAAAAATTTCAAACAGTCTGATTTGGTGGTTTTTGGCCATCGTTGTTAATTTGGGGTTGGCCCTGGTTATGGTTAAGTATTTTTTTACCATTGAACAGGCCAACTTGCTAACCGCGACCAGCCTATCTGGCCAAAATACAGTTGGTTGGCCAATGGTTACTCATCAAAATACCGCCTCTAAGCGTCCAGCAGCTATTGACTATAACGAAGCAGCTAGTCTACAACCAAGTTTGTCGGCTAGTTTGATTAAGATTTTTCATCGTCAAGACAGTGTTGCTTCAACCGCTACTAAACTGGAGAATCTGTATAACCTTGATCGTCCATTAGCCAGCGGCTGGGTGGTTACCAGCGATGGTTGGATAATTAGTTCAGCCGATCTGGAAAATTGGTCAGATTTGGTGGCGGTATCTGGTAATCGTAAAATTTATAAAGTTAATCAAAAAACCGCTGACCCATTAACTGGATTATTTTTTTATCGTTTGGCTAATGCAGCCAATTTAGTGCCAGTTAAATTAGGCGAAGTTGGCTGGAGTCGCCCGGGACAATTAATGTATAATTTAGATGGTCTTAGTCGCTTAAAGGCAAATTGGTTAGAGATGGTTACCGCTGGCCATGAGAATGTTGTAATGAATAGTGATGTTTTGTGGCGTCGTTGGCAATTTTCAACAACCTGGCCTGATTCGGCTATTTTTAGTGGTCAAGGAGATTTATTCGGTTTAGTTGATCATGAGAGCAAGATAATTCCAGCCAATTATATTAAATCGGGACTTAATAGTTTATTGGCTCAGGGTAATTTTAAGCGGATTAACCTTGGTCTTGAGTATATTGATTTGAATCGGTTATCAACCGAACGATCCGGATTATTGGCTAGTCGGATAATGGCTAGCAGTTCAGCTGAAAAAGCTGGTCTTAAGGTCGGTGATATTCTCTTAAGCATTGACGAAATTAATCTTAATGGAGAGATTTCTTTAAACGAGATTTTGCAAGGTTATCGATTTGGTGATCGAGCCAGTTTAATTATCCAGCGCTCAGGACAAAATCGTCAGTTAAGTTGTCAATTTTAATTGATTATTATGGCTTTCAAGACTATCTCGGGCATGCCTAAATTGAGCGGTAAAAAAGTTTTTTTGCGGCTGGATTTAAATGTGCCGCTGGCTGGCCAAAAGATTGTTGAAGACTATAAAATAAAAGCCGCCCTGCCATCTATTAAGGCGTTATTAGAACGGGAGGCTAAAGTGATTGTGGCTAGTCACTTGGGTGAACCGTTGGTCGGGGGAAAATTAGTGCCCCGAGCCAAGACTTTGTTTACTGTTAAAGCTATTGCTAGCAGGCTTGGTGAGCTTTTGGGACAGCCGGTTAGATTCTTAGCCGGTCAAGATTTGGCGATTTTAAAAAAACAGATTAGCCAAGCTAAGGAGCAAGTTATTGTTATAGATAACCTGCGTTTTTGGCCCGGAGAGTTAATCAATGATGTTGATTTTGCTAAAGAGTTGGCTAGCTTGGCTGATTTTTACGTTAATGACGCTTTTGCAGTTAGCCATCGTTTACAGGCTTCAGTAGCCGCAATTAAAGATTTTTTACCCAGTTTTGCCGGTCTTCTTTTAGAGCAAGAAGTGATTAATCTATCTCGAGCCTTAAAGCCAAAGCAGCCATTAGTGGTGATTTTGGGCGGCGCCAAGGTTAGTAATAAAGTTAATTTGATTCGCAGTTTAGGTCGTAAGGCGACTAAGGTGTTGATTGGCGGCGGATTGGCTAATAATTTTTTAGCGGCCCAGGGTTATAATATTGGTCAATCGCTAGTTGATCCAGAAAGTATTAGTTTGGCTCAACAGCTAATTAAAGAGTTGGGTAATAAACTAATTATTCCCAGCGATGTCATTGTGGCTACTGCATCTGGCCAGCCGGCATTACGCTTGCCTGATCAGGTCAGTAGTCAGGAAAATATTTTGGACATTGGACCAGCCACTATTAAAGAGTTTAGTCGGCAAATTAAGTCTGGCAAAACAATTGTTTGGAATGGTCCGCTAGGCAAATTTGAGGACGAGCATTATAAGAATGGTACTTTATTTATTGCCAGAGAAATTGCCTGGCAATCGCGTGGAGCTGCTTTTGGGCTAGTTGGTGGTGGTGAAACAGTAGCTGCCTTGCAAATCACCAAAATGTCTGGCTATATTGATTGGGTATCGACCGCTGGCGGGGCGATGCTTACCTTTTTAGGCGGAGAGCCGATGCCAGGTTTAAAAAAGATTATTTAATTTTTATTATAGAAAAAACTGTATGGCTAAAATTGTTCAACTGACCGCTCGGGAAATTCTAGATTCGCGCGGTAATCCCACTGTTGAAGTTAAGGTAACTCTAGACAATGGTTTAGTGGCTAAGGCCAGTGTACCTTCTGGAGCCTCTACGGGTATTCACGAGGCTCATGAGTTGCGTGACGGTGATAAGCAACGCTATGGCGGTAAAGGAGTGCTTAAGGCTGTGGCTAATGTCAAAGAGATAATTGCGCCAAAAATTATTGGTCAAGAGGTTATTGCTTTAAAAGAAATTGATCAATTAATGATCGAGTTGGATGCGACACCTAACAAGGAAAGATTGGGGGCCAACGCCATTTTAGCTGTATCTATGGCCTGTGCTCGAGCCGGTGCTTTGGCTACTGGCCAAGAACTATATGCTTATCTGGCTAGTACTTATGGTTTTGCAACAGATAGTTATCGTTTGCCAACACCCAGTTTTAATATTTTTAATGGTGGTCAGCACGCTGATACTAATGTTGATTTTCAGGAATTTATGATTTTGCCATTGATTAATAGCACGGTGGCTGAAAAAATTCGTTTAGGTGCTGAGGTTTTTCATGCTTTGGGTCAAGTTTTAAAAGAAGCTAATTTAGCAACTAATCTTGGTAATGAAGGTGGTTATGCGCCAATGATGGAACGTAGTGAACAGGTCATGGAGATGATTGTTCAGGCCATGTTGCGAGCCGGTTATCAGCCCAAGGAACAGGTTGGTTTTGGCTTGGATGTTGGTTCGTCAGAATTATATGATGAGGCCACCAGTAAGTACATTTTTGCTTTGGATAAATGGCAGTTTAGCTCGGCTGAGTTGCTGGCTAAGTATAAAGAATGGTCTGAGAAATATCCAATTATTTCCATAGAAGATGGTTTGGCTGAAGATGATTGGCAGGGTTGGCAGGATTTAACGGCTGAGCTGGGCAGTCGGATGCTACTAATTGGTGATGATTTGTTCGTAACTCAGACTGAAAGATTGCGCCAAGGTATTGCCAGTAAGGCAGCTAATGCTATTTTAATTAAATTGAATCAAGTAGGAACAGTCACCGAGACTATAGATTGTATCAAAACTGCTCAGCAGAATAATTATAAGATTATGATTTCTCATCGTAGCGGTGAAACGACTGATGATTTTATTGCTGATTTGGCTGTGGCTGTTGGAGCTGAGTATATCAAAACCGGTTCAGCGGCACGCGGTGAGCGCTTGGCCAAATATAATCGCTTAATGGAGATTGAACTACAATTAGCTGGTAGTTTTTAGTTGATTATGGTTGTTCAAATCGATAAATCTAATAATGATTCTAAAATTGGCCCAGTAGTTTTGGTGTTATTGGATGGCTGGGGAATTGCTCCATCTGGTCCGAGCAATCTTTTAGCCAATACTCCACAACCAAATTTAAGTGATTATTTACGACAATATCCGCTAACCGCTTTAGCGGTTCCTGATGTTTCAGCTGGTTTAGTCAAAGAAGCCTATTGCCAGATTGGCAGCGGTCAAGATCATAGCTTTATACCTGGTTTGGGTGGAGTAGCTGATCAGCCGGGATTAACCGAGTTGTTATTTAAGGCTGGCCGTCGGCAGGCTTATTTTGCTGAAACCGAAAAATTACCCTTGCTATTTGAGTATTTGGCCGGTGGCTATCAGGGAGAAAATATTGATTATAAGGTTATTAGCACGCCATTAAATAATGATTATAATGATCAGGTTGTTTCAGCTAGCCACCAGTTAATCGATCAGGCGGTTCGTTACTGGCGTCATCAACAACCGGATTTTTTAGCCATTAGTTTGGCTGGCTGGAGCTCAGTGGCTAGATACGGTAGTATTGATAGTATTATTCGAAGTATTACAGCTATGGATAAATTATTGCCAAAATTAATTAATCCAATTAGACAGGCCGGCGCGACTATACTATTAACTTCGGCCCATGGTCATCTAGAAAATCTGTTTGATCCATTAACTGAAAAGCTTAATCGTTGCCCCAGTGCTAATCCGGTGCCGCTGTCAATTATCGGTAGATTGTGGCAAGGCCAGAGTTTGGGGGAAGGTGAGATAATTACCGATGATTTAAGCGTTTTACCGTTAACTGGATCCTTAAGATCAATTGCACCGACAATTTTGGCATTACTGGGAGTTGAACAACCAGGTTATTTGGCTAGCGCACTATTACCAACAAGCTTTAATCAGTAAAATTTATGGCGATATTATTATTAAATGCTGGATCAACCTCCTTGAAATATCAGTTATTCAGTAGTGAAGGAGAGGTGATTAAGAAAGGTGGTTCAGGACGAGTTAAGGATTTTGAACAAGCCTTTGCTCAAATTATTGAAGAACTGAAGTTTAGTGATGAAATAACAGCTATTGGTCATCGAGTGGTTCATGGGGGCGATTATTATCATCGCCCGACTGTGATTGATGAGGATGTAGTTAGTTATTTAGAGAGTATTGCTAGTTTAGCACCGCTGCATGTCCCCTTTAATTTATTAGGGATGCGCTTGGCAGCTGAATATTGGCCTAGTTTACCACAGATAGCTTTATTTGACACAGCCTTTTTTGCTGACTTACCTCTTGTGGCCAAGACCTATGCCTTGCCAAATCAATTGGCTATAGAAAAACAATGGCATCGCTATGGTTTTCATGGTTTGTCTCATGAATATTTAGCTCAGGCAGCAGCTGAAAAATTGAACAAAAAATTAGATCAGGTTAATTTGATCATCTGTCATTTAGGCGGCGGCAGTTCAGTCTCAGCTGTTCGGGCTGGTCGAGCTGTTGATGTTTCTTTAGGTTGGTCACCAACGGCTGGTCTGCCGATGATGACTCGTTGTGGCGACCTGGATCCAGGCTTATTGTTAGCGATGATTGAAGACTTGCCGGGACCGATTAATGAGCAAAAGATTGATCAGGTGCGAGAATTGTTAAACAAACAATCTGGTTTGTATGGACTTTGTGGTTATGATGATTTTTTAGATATTTTAGCGGCTCGGGAACGTGGAGAAACTAAAGCAATAGCAGCTTTTGATTATTTTGTTTATCGGCTGATTCATTATATCGGAGCTTATTGGGCGGCCTTAGCTGGCCAGGTTGATGCGGTAATACTTAGTGGCGCTATTGGCGCTGGTAGTCTAGATTTAAGGCAGGCCGTGGCCGATCAACTATCTACTTGGTGTCCAGCTTCATTATTGGCCATTCCAACTGACGAAGAACTGGCAATGTTTCGAGAGGTTAAAAAGCTAGGGTTTTAGTGACTATGATGTTAAAGAAGTTATGGCACGGGTCTATTGATAATATTGGCTGGGCAGCCGTTGTGGTTGGTTTATCCTCATTTATTAGTCGTTTTCTAGGAGTTTTTCGTGATCATATTTTGGCCGGTCAATTTGGAGCTGGTGATGAGCTGGATATTTATTTTGCGGCCTTTCGCGTGCCTGATTTGATTTTTAATTTATTGGTTTTAGGAGCCTTGTCGGCTGGTTTTATTCCAATTTTCGTCAGTTTGCTTAATGATCCAGAAAAGTCAGCTAGTAATCGTGATGCCTGGCGATTTGCTAATTTAGTAGTTAGCTCACTACTAGTTATTTTGGCCATTTTATCAGTCTTTGGCATTATTTTTGCACCGCAATTATTGCGCCTGCTAACTCCAGGTTTTTCAGCGGATAAGTTGGCGGCCACTGTTCAGTTAAGCCGACTAATGTTTTTATCACCATTATTGTTGGGTATTTCCGGTGTAGTCGGCGGAATTTTGCAGTCTTTTAAAAGCTTTTTTGCCTATTCATTATC
>CAYVMB010000013.1:0-11161 GCA_964452435.1 uncultured Gammaproteobacteria bacterium | reverse complement strand
GTAGTCCCTAGGGGAATCGAACCCCTGTTATCAGGATGAAAACCTGGTGTCCTAACCACTAGACGAAGGGACCGGATAGCTTTGTCATTATAACTAAAGATAGCCAGCTGTCAAGCCAAGGTTAGCCTTGAATATTCAGGCGGCCGCTGATACAATAAATTTATCTATGAAAATTCTAGCTATTGAAACCAGTTGCGACGAAACCGCAGCTGCTGTCGCCCACGTAAAGGACAATCAAATTATTATTGACAGCAATGTCGTTGCCTCGCAAATTGACATCCACCAGGCTTTTGGCGGCGTGGTGCCAGAAGTAGCAGCTCGCGAACATGTCAAACAAATCATACCAGTTATTGACCAAGCTCTTCATCAGGCTGGCTTGAGTCGGCAAGACGCTCCCAATGAGCTCAAAGCTATTGCAGTTACCCAGGGACCAGGATTAATGACTTCATTATTGGTCGGTGTGGAGACTGCTAAATCACTGGCTTTGGCTTGGCAACTACCGCTTGTGCCAATCCAGCACATTGCTGGCCATGTCGCTGCTAATTTTATTAACCGCCAACTCCAACAAATCCATTTTCCAGCTCTCGCCTTAACGGTTAGCGGCGGACATACCGCGCTAGTTTTAATGAAGAATCACCTTGACTACCAGATTATCGGCCAAACTCTAGACGATGCCGCTGGTGAAGCCTTTGACAAGGCGGCCAGCTTATTACAACTGGGCTATCCAGGTGGACCAAAAATTAGCGCTCTGGCCCAAGAATTTTCTCAATTAAGCCAAGTTCCAACTATTAAGCTGCCTCAACCAATGCTCAGGCGGACTGATTATAATTTCTCTTTCTCCGGCCTCAAAACCGCTCTACTCTATGCTCTTAAAGATAATCCTGGGTGGCCAAAGCAGGTTAGTGAATATGCTTATGTTTTTGAACAAGCCGTGGTTGAAGCGCTAGTCCGCAAAACTATTAAAGCCGCTCTCGATCTTCAAATCAAGACCATCTTTCTAGCTGGTGGTGTAGCAGCCAACCAACCGCTGCGACAAATATTAAAAGATGCCCTAAATAAAAAATTACCCCATGTTGAATTGCTTTTACCAGAGATGGCTTACACCACTGATAATGCGGCCATGATCGCCGCAGCCGGACTACTCAATTTACAAGCTGGCCGAACGGCCAAGCCAAACGTCATTCTAGCTCAGCCCAATTGGCCATTAATTAATAAATAAAAATTTAACGCCAAAACTATGGACATCAAAGAATTGGTTACTAGCCTTAAAAACGAAGATTTATACACTTTTGAGCGCCGCTGTAAAGAATTCTTCTACAACAACTATGAGTTTTCCAGTATTGACCAAAAAAATCGTGATTTTATTATTGACCTACTAAAAAAACACCGCGACGATTTAGTCAATTTCGGCGGTATTCCTGGCTATAAACTAGACAACAAACTTTACGAAATTCACAGCAACTTATCCAAGCATGGACTTAGTGAGAATGATTACGAAAATTTAAAAAAGATTATCAATCATTTTCGCCGCTAATCAGCTATTAGAGCTAATACTTCATCCCGCTTAGCAGTCATAATTTCTGGATTAGCTGCTTCCAAGTTGAGACGCAATAATGGTTCAGTATTAGAAGCCCGAACATTGAACCAAAAATCAGGATAAGTAATGGTCACACCGTCTAAAAAATTAGGCTGACCATCGGCATAGTGTTCAGCGATTAGTTTTATTTTGGCTGCCGGATCAGCTACCCGACGGTTAATTTCGCCTGAATGACTATATTTTTTATAGGGCTGGACAAACTCAGCTAAGGTTTGACCGCTAGCGGATAGAGCTTGCAACAGCTTTAAAGCTACTATCCCCGGCACCTCATAACAGCCATTCTCCATATTTAAGAAAAAATGACCAGACGATTCACCGGCAAAATAAGCACCAGATTCTAACATAGCTGCCTTAATTAAAGAATGGCCAACTCTGGTTACTAACGGCTGGCCGCCATTGGCAATAATTGTATCTAAAGTGATTTTGCCCGGACGAATATCATAGGCAATAGTTGAACCTGGACGATCAGTTAAAAAAACTTTAGCCATAATCGCTCGGACAATGCCTGGCTCTAGCGGTTGTCCCAAATTATCTACAAAGAAAAGACGATCAGCATCACCATCAGTAGCAATACCCAAATCAGCTTGCTGACCGACAACCATTTGACAAAGCGGTTGAATATTTTCCGGTTTAAAAGGATCTGCCTCATGATTGGGAAATGAACCATCTAACGGCCAATTCATATGAATCAACGAAATTTGCGGAAAACTAGCCAACAATTTTTCAAAATAAGGTCCACCCATGGCGTTAGCTGGATCCATCACTATTTTAAGGGGCTTGATGGGTTGGTCACCGGCTAAGGCCAAATCATAAGCTAGTTGCTTTTCTAGAACACCATCAATTTCCTGATAATTACCAGGCTGATCAACTGGCACTAGTGTCTGATTTAAAACTAAATCCTTAAGCTCAAGCAGACCGCTGGCCTCGCTAACCGGCTTAGCTTGATCACGAACAATTTTGAAGCCATTATATTCTTGAGGATTATGCGAAGCGCTAACCATAATACCGCCGTCAGCCAATTGATCGGCGACAGCATAATAAAAAGTCGGTGTGGAACATAAACCAATATCCAGCACCTGAGCACCGCCATCAATCAAACCTTGCTGTAACGATTGACTTAGAATTGGTGAAGACAAGCGCATGTCGCGACCAATAACCACAATTAATTGCCGATCGACAGCTAATTCTTTTCGGCGCCATGAACAATAAGCCAGTCCCAATTTATAAGCTAACTCTTCATCAAAATCACGCTCGTAAACACCACGCAAATCATAAGCTTTAAAAACTCCGGGTTGTGTTTGCATAATTATTTTTTATTCCTTGTACTAGCCCACTGGCTAAACGCTCCGGCACCCCACCAGGTAGCTATGGCTCCAACTAACCAGCCAAGTACTGGAAAACAAGAGATGGCAAATAAAACAGTGGTACCAACTAAAAACGGCCAAATATTATTTTTGGTTTGTGGTAATATGCGACAGCCCAACCAATAACCAACTATCAACTTCGCCATATAGAGCAGAGTCAACCAAACCACCAATAAAAGTACAGCAATTGGTAAACCAATAATAGTTATTGCCGCCATCACCGCCACCAGCGGCATAGCAATTAAAATTAATAGGCCACGCGGTATAAAGCGAAGCGGTCGCTGACCAGCCAGCTGGGCAATAGTCTCGCTGGCCTTAGGCCAAAGACTGATTAATATCAAACCAGTTGTCAACAGCATAAACAAACGAACCAATTTTGACCACAACCATTTTTTAGCCATTGTTGTTTTTTCAACCTGATAATTCGGTAAATCTTTTTTAAGCACTTCACCCTTAATCTCGGCAGCTGGGTCAATCTGAGCCGACAATTTAGATCGGTAAATTAAACCGTTAGCCAATTTGGCTCCCTGGTTAACCTGCAAAACGGCTTGATTATTGCCACTATCAGCAATTGTCAAATTAACTGCCCCAGTATAATTACCATAAAGTTTGGCCTGAACAGCGGCACCGTGAAAAGCCTGACCATAACGGCCACGACTATCTAAAAATTGACCAGCTATCAAGGTCTCACCCTTAATGTCTGACTGCTCGCCAATAATCAAATCAGAGCCAAAAAGTATGGCATTACCCTCAATTGGACTATCTAAATTAACCTGACTGGCAATTAAACGAACAGCCCCACCGACCTTGGCTTTAATAGTGATATTTTCGGCAGCGCAAATAATATCGCCCTGAACTGGCTGATTAATAAAAACACTGCGACCAGCACAAATTAGATCTCCAGGCAAGGGATTATCTACGGTAATTTGCTGACCAGCGGCATAAGTAACGCCGCTTAATTGATCGCCGGACTTAAAATTAACATCATCACCGCTACGGGCCACAAAAGCCTGACTGGCCAAAGGCAAACTGAAGCCAATAGTCAAGCTAAATAAAACTAAAAAACGCCTTGTCTGGAACATATAATTGTGGTTAAATTAAAAGGCTAATAGTTAGATTATAACATCCGCCAGAATGAATATCAAATCAGAAAAAGCTCTGCTTAGCTTATTGGCTAGCCAACCACAAACCAAAAACGACCTAGCTAAATTAAAACGCCAACTAGCCGAATCATCAGGCCAACCAATTAGTGGTAATAGCCAGCTTTTAGCTACCTATAATCATCTTTTAGCCGCTAAAAAAATTCAACCTGATCCAAAACTACTTAAACTGTTAAAACGCCGAGCTATTCGAACCATGTCCGGCGTGGCACCGGTGGCAGTTTTAACCAAGCCTTGGCCTTGCTCTGGCCACTGTCTTTATTGCCCCCAGCAAGAAGCAGTGCCGACCAGTTATTTAGCCAATGAACCGGCGGTTATGCGGGCTGAGCATTGTCACTATAATCCAACCAAACAAGTTCATTATCGCTTGCGCGCTTTACTAGCTAATGGACACCAGCCTAATAAAATTGAATTAATTATTATCGGCGGCACTTGGTCCTATTTACCACTTAAATATCAATACTGGTATATCGTTAATTGTTTTGCTGCTGCTAACAGCCACGGCCAAAAAAAATCACGAAATTATCGCCAAAACCTATCACTAGCTGAATTAAAAAAAAACCTACTGCGTGAACAAAAAATTAATGAGACAGCTGAATATCGAATTATCGGCCTAACCTTAGAAACTAGACCCGACTGCCTAACACCCGCCGAACTAGATCGCTATCGCCAATTTGGTTGTACTAGAGTAGAAATTGGTGTCCAGGCCATTGATGATAAAATTTTAAAAATTAATCAACGAACGGCCTTGATTGCCGATATTGCCAAGGCCACCAAACTATTGCGTGATTGGGGTTTTAAAATTACCTACCATTTCATGCCAGCTCTACCTGGCTCTAATCCCGACCATGATATCGCTATGTATCAACAATTATTTAGCGATTCTCGTTTTCAGCCAGACCAAATTAAATTTTACCCAACCGTCGTGGTCAAAGGTAGCCAACTCTATCAGCAGTGGCTAGCTGGCCACTACCAGCCCTATTCTGACGCCGAATTAATCCGTGTTATTCGCGCTTGTAAAGAAGCCACGCCAACTTATGTCCGCATTATTCGTTTAATCCGCGATATTCCTGAAGAATCAATTGAGGCTGGCAATAAAATTACTAATTTGCGACAGATTATCCAACAACAGGGCGTTCATTGCCAATGCATCCGCTGCCGCGAGGCCGGCGATAAAACAGCTGAGCTGGAACAATTACAATTAATAGTCAAAAACTACTCAGCCGCCGACGGCCAAGAATATTTTATTAGCTGGGAAAGTTTAGACCAAAAAACTTTGTTCGGTTTTTGCCGCCTGCGTTTGCCTAGTAAGCCAGCCGCCAACCATTATCTGCACGACTGCGCTCTAGTCCGCGAACTCCATGTTTATGGACAACTCCAACCGCCGGGCACCAAAGGCCAGGTTCAACATCGTGGCCTAGGTCAACGACTTTTGGCTGAGGCTGAAAAAATTGCTAAGCAACAAGGCTGGAGAAAAATAGCCGTCATTTCCGGGGTCGGTGTCCGTGGTTATTACCGTAAATTCGGCTATCGGCTCAACCATACTTATTTAATAAAAGCTATGCTATAGTTATAAAAACATTAAATCAAACCTATGTTTAACCCTGAACAATATCTTCAGCGGCAAGCTGAAAAACAAGAAAATAACCAAAATTTCAATAACGAACAATATCTTAATGAACTTTTGGTCATGGCCGACAAAGCTAATAAAATTGACCGCATTCAACATAAAGATTTTGTTGATTTATACGGCCGAGAAGCTGTCCAATCGGATATTGATTGGGTTAAAAAACAAAGGCTAGAGCACCAGCAAAAGAATTCTCCCAACGAAATCTGGCACAAAAAAATTGCTGATGTTCTAGAGGCTATTTTACATCAACAAATTGAAGCTAATAATTATTTTGGCGAAAATGTTTGGACTATTAAAACTTGTGCTTATGATGATTTTCGTAATCATATTGACTCTATTTTAGAAATACGTCACCCCGATCAAAAAACAGCCAATTATTCTGGTGTCGCCCTAGACGTTACCTCGGCTAGTCACCCCGACCGCTTGGTTAAAAAAATTAACCGTATTTTAGATAAAATTAAACGAGGCGAATTAGCTAAAATCAAATACTTTCAATCAGATTTTTTAAATATCCGCGGCGAAAAAAGCAATGTGCCACTATTTGTTATTGGTTGCGACCTGAAACACACCGAGGAACTAGCCAGACTTTGGTATAACGATAAACAACATGCTTTAGCCGAACACCCCATTCAAGTTCTTTTATTAAAGCAAATTATTCAGCAAGCCCAGCTCTATCGTGACTATGCCAAAAAAGTTAAACAACCAGAAATAGCCGATATCTATCAACAAATTTTAGACGAATTTACCACTATTGCCGCTGAACGGCAACCAACTATTAAACAAATCAGTCAAAATTCTAATAACCGGCAATTCTTTGCCGATGACACTGTTAGTACCAATTTAGAAGAAATTATCCAAAACTATGTTTGAACAAATCAAAGATCAGCCAGTTCTTGACCTGGTCCGTCAAGAAAGACAACGCCAAATCGATGAGCTGGAATTAATCGCTTCTGAAAATTATGCCTCAGCATCAGTCTTGGCTGCCCTATCCACCCCTTTAGCTAATAAATACAGTGAGGGTTATGCTGGTAAGCGTTATTATGGTGGTAATCAGATTATTGATGAAGTGGAGAACCTAGCCATTGAGCGAGCCAAGCAACTTTTTGGTGCCGAGCATGTTAATATCCAACCGCTGTCTGGTTCGCCAGCTAATTTGGCCGCCTACCTGGCCGTCTTAGAACCAGGTGACACCGTTCTCGGCCTGCGCCTAGATCATGGCGGCCATCTCTCCCACGGTCATCCCATTAATATTTCTGGACGACTATTTAAATTTGTCCAATATGAAGTTGATGTTCAAACCGGTCGCCTTAATATGGATCGAGTTCGGGAAGTCGCTAAACAAGCTCGTCCTAAATTGATTGTCGCCGGCTTTAGTGCCTACAGTCGCGAAATTGATTGGGCTAGCTTTAAAAATATTGCCGATGAAGTCGGTGCCCTAACTATGGCCGACATTTCTCACACAGCTGGTCTAATTGCTGGTAAACAATTAACCAATCCAACTAATATTTTTGATATTGTAACCACCACCACTCACAAAACTCTACGCGGACCACGAGGTGCTATGATTATGTGCAGTACCAAGCTAGCTAAAGATATTGACCGAGCCGTTTTCCCTGGCCTACAGGGTGGACCCCATGATCATGTTACAGCAGCCAAAGCTATTGCTTTTGGTGAGGCCCTGCGGCCAGATTTTCAAAACTATGCCCGACAAGTTATTGCCAATGCTCAATTATTATCTAATGAGTTACAAAACCAAGGCTACCAAATTGTTTCTGGTGGTACCGACAGTCATCTACTGGTTGTTGATTTAACTAAACAAAATATTGCTGGCCGCCAAGCCGAAGAAGCCCTGCAAAAAGCTGGTTTATCAGTTTCTCGCTCAACCATTCCTGGTGATCAACGACCGCCACTTAATCCTTCGGGTATTCGCTTAGGAACCGCCGCAATTACCACCCGTGGCTTTGGGACAATCGAAATCAAACAAGTAGCCAAATGGTTTGATCGGGTTTTAAATAATTTAGAAAATCACGCTATATTGGCTGAAGTTAAACAACAAGTCACTGAACTAGGTCGCCGCCTACCACCACCCGGCCTCTAATCATCAAGCTATGTCTCAACAATTAATCAACGGCCGCCAATTGGCTGAAGAGATTAAGGACACCATCACTGAAACTATTTACCAGCTAGGCGGACCACGGCCCAATTTAGCTATTATTCTAGTTGGCCAACGACCTGACTCACAAATTTATGTCCGACTAAAACAAGAGGAAGCCAAAAAGGTCGGAATTGATACACATCTTTATGATTGTCCAGAAAACATCAGTCAAGCCGAGCTACTGGAAACTATCCAGTTTTTAAATAACGACCCATTAATTGATGGCATTCTTCTGCAATTACCCCTGCCTCAACAGCTTGATACTGATATTTTAGTTAATGCTATTGACCCCAACAAAGATGTTGATGGTTTTACGGCTGAAAATCTAGGCCGCCTAAAATCCGGTCAACCACAAGCCATTATTCCACCGGTGTTTGGAGTGGTTCTAAAATTAATCGCTGAACAACAGCTTGATTTATCTGACCAATCGGCCATTATCTTGGGTAATTCCGGTATTTTTAGCCAGCATTTAGCTAAAATATTAGAGCAACAAGGTGCTCAAGTAGAAATCTTCTATCAGCTCGATGCCACGGTTCAAAAAAAACTAAGCCAAGCTAAACTATTGATTACCGCTCTAGGACAACCATTGGCGGTTAAAACCAAAAAGTTGTTAGATGACTATTTAATTATCGATATTGGCATTACTAAAAAAGCTAGTAAAGTCTATGGGGATGTGGACTTAAAATCTATAGATAAAAACATTAATGGCTGGGCTACGCCTGTTCCTGGTGGTGTCGGTCCGCTAACGATTGCCATGGCTCTTAACAATACTCTGTTACTTTATCAACAGCACCATGGATAATCTTAATTTATCAACCCTACTGCAATTACATTTTGGTTTTAACCAGCTTCGCCCCGGACAAGAGCAGGCCATTGATCATGCTCTGGCTGGTCGCGACTGCTTGGTAATTATGCCCACCGGTGGCGGCAAATCGCTGTGCTACCAATTGCCAGCCCTACTCTTGCCCGGTATTACTCTGGTAGTTTCGCCCCTAATTGCCCTAATGAAAGATCAGGTTGATCGGCTCAACGCTATTGGCATACCAGCCACCTTTATTAATAGCTCAATCTCTCTTGCTGAAACTGAAAATCGTTTAAACCAGGCAGCAGCTGGCGCCTATCGCTTGATTTATGTAGCCCCAGAACGCTTTCATAGCCAAACTTTTCAAAAAACTATCCACCAATTGACTGTTAGTTTAGTAGCTGTTGATGAAGCTCATTGTATTAGCCAATGGGGCCATGATTTTCGTCCAAGCTATTTACAATTACGTCAATTCATTAATAATATTGGCCGCCCACCAATTTTAGCTCTAACCGCCACAGCCACCCCAGAAGTTCGCCAAGATATTAGTAGGCAGCTAGCCATGAGTCAGCCACAAGAAATAATTACTGGCTTTGGTCGACCAAATTTACATTTTGGCATTATCAGCACGGTGGATGGTTACAAAAAAGAAGTGGTTCTAGAAACTATCCAAAAAGCACCTGAAGCTAGCGGCATAGTTTATGTTAGCACCCGCCAACGCGCCGATGAGCTTGTCAATTTTTTAACCGATTACCATATCTCAGCTGTCGAATATCATGCCGGACTAACCACTGATGAACGGCAGCGGCTACAAAACGAATTTATGACCGGTCGCGCCAGAGTTATTGTTGCTACCAATGCCTTCGGTATGGGTATTGATAAGGCTGATTTGCGTTTTGTCATCCACTACGATATGCCCGGAACAATTGAAGCTTACTACCAAGAAGCTGGCCGGGCTGGTCGCGATGGCCAGTCTAGCCTCTGTCTATTGTTGCATAGTCCACGCGACCGCTATTTACAAGAATTCTTTATTGATGGCGACAACCCCTCGATTGATTTAATTTTAGATATTTATGATTTTCTAACCACTTACCCCGATAATCATATTTTAATTACTTATGGGGCTATTAAAAACGCTCTGGGTTTAGATGCCCCAGACCTAGCCGTGGGGACAGCTCTAAAGGTTTTAGAAAAAGAGGGTTATCTGGCCAAGACCTATGAAAAAACCAGCCAAGCCACTCTACGATTAGTTTCACCAGAAATAAATCTAACTACCGGACAAAACGCCCTAGGCAGCCGAGCTAAAAAATCTTTAGAAATCTGGGGTAAACTCTATGATAATTATGCCCGCAAATTAAGAGCTGGCTACTCGGTCAATTTAGAATTCCTGGCCAGTGATTTGCGTTGTTCCAAAGATTCTTTAACCCGTTTATTAAAAAAACTGCAGGAAAAAGAAGTCATTATCTATGAGCCGCCTTTTAAGGGCACAGAAATTACTCTACTAAAACGCTGTGATCGCCAAGAAGTCAAGCTAGATCATCAAGCTTTGCGCGATAAGCTGCTGTTTGCTCAAGGCAAACTCGACAAAATGGAAAACTATGTCTACCATCAAGGCTGTCGCCAGCAATATATTTTAAACTATTTTGGCGAAAAATCAGTTGAAGATTGTGGTAATTGCGATTGGTGTCGCCATGGTGCTATTAACCAGCGGCCCCTAAATCACCAGACCAAACAAAAAACTACCAATAAAACAACTCGATCTAATAAAAATATTCAATTAACTACTAAGTTAACCCAATTAACCACCTTAGAGCTCTATGAATCTGGCCTAGAAATCAATGAAATTGCCAAGAACCGCAATTTACAGCCCGACACTATCATAGAACACTTTTGTTATCTGCTAGAAAAAAAATTATTAAAAGATACTAACCGACTAATTGACGAAAATACCCTAACTATTATTACTGACTTAGTAAAACAACGACCGCAATTAGCCGCCGGACGCCTGGGAATTATTAAAGAACAATTACCTAGCTATATTGATTGGCCAGAATTAAAAATGGCCCTAGCTTTTTTAAAGAATAAGCAGACGTAATCATGAAACAACAACGGATTAACCAATTAAAACAAATCGTCGCTGATAATTACCAAGAAATTGCTGAACAATTTTCCCAAACGCGTCAAAAACCATTATGGCCAGAGTTGCAAGAAATTATCCGCCAATTGCCGATCAGCGGTGCTCTATTAGATATCGGCTGTGGTAATGGACGATTATTAGAGGTGCTTAAAAAACGACCACTAACTAGCTATGTCGGTTTTGATGCCTCTAGCAAGCTACTGGCTATCGCCGCCCAGCAATATCCAGCCGACAGCTGGCCATTCTCTATAGAATGGTGCCTGGGTGATTTACTAGATGCACCAACGGAACAGCGATTTAATATTGTTTGCTGTAT
>CAYVMB010000012.1:0-11565 GCA_964452435.1 uncultured Gammaproteobacteria bacterium | reverse complement strand
CAAGTATTTAATAAATTTGTTAACGATCGAACTGTTTTGCAAAAGAGTTTTGATGCCTGCAAATAACATGGCAGATTTTAAGCACATCCTTAGTGTCATGGACTTAGACAAGCCACTCGTGGTTTTTGATTTGGAAACCACTGGTTTGGCTTTGGCTTATGATCGAATTATTGAAGTGGCCTTTATCAAAATAATGCCTAATGGCCGGGTAGTGGAAAAGGATATTTTTTTTAATCCGGAAATTGATATTCCTAGTGAAGTCACGGCTATCCATGGATTAACCAATGCTGACCTAGTTGGCAAGCCCTTGTTTCGTGAACAAGCCCAGGAGATTTGGGATGTTTTTAATGGTTGTTATTATGGCGGGTTCAATGTAGCCAACTTTGATCTGCCCATGTTAAGGCGAGAATTTTTGCGTTCCGGCTATGATTTTAATTTTACTAAAAAACAGATAATTGATAGTAAAATAATTTATCATGCCATGGAACCGCGCGATCTAGAGGCGGCTTATAAATATTATTGTCAGAAAAAATTGATTAATGCTCATAGCGCTCTAGCCGATGTTCAAGCTAGCGTGGAAATACTGGATCAACAACTAGCTAAATATGATTATCAGTTGATTCGTCAAATCAGTGAAGCACCAGATGATCGCTATGTTGATGAAGAGAAGCGTTTTTATTGGCGCGGTGGTGAGGCTTATTTAAATTTTTCTAAGCATAAAGATAGATCTTTAGCTGATGTAGTCAAAACTGATCCTGGTTTTTTACAGTGGTTGTTGGGTGCTGATTTTTCTCCAGAAACTAAGCAAATTGTTGAACGAGCCATGCAGGGTGAATTCCCCAAGAAAAAGAGTAATGCCTCAACGGCCACCAAAGATATTCTGCCGTTGGCTAAAAAATCGGCCAGTGGTTTTACTGATAAGCCAAAATTATTTTAAATAAATGTCAGTTCAAAATATCGACCACGATAATTTATTAGCGGCCGACTTGATTGATGACAGCGATCAAGCATTAGATTTGAGTTTACGACCCAAGAAGTTAGCTGAATATGTTGGCCAGCCGGCTATTCGTCAAAGCTTAGAGATATTTTTACAAGCGGCTCAATCGCGAGGCGAAAATATTGAGCACGTTTTACTCTATGGAGCGCCGGGTCTGGGCAAGACTACACTAGCTCATGTAATCGCTAACGAATTAGGGGCGAATTTACGGGTTACTGCCGGTCCGGCTATTGAAAAATCTGGTGATTTAGCAGCTATTTTGACTAATTTGCAAGATGGTGATTTGTTATTTATTGACGAAATACATCGGCTGCCCCATAGTGTTGAAGAAATATTGTATCCAGCCATGGAAGACAGGGTTTTAGATATTGTTTTAGGTAAAGGGCCATCAGCCAGGACTTTGCGCCTGGATTTACCGCGCTTTAGTTTGATTGGCGCCACTACTAAAGTCAGCTCATTATCAGCGCCACTAAGGGATCGTTTTGGCATGGTTTATCGCTTAGATTTTTATAATTCAGCTGATTTACAGAAAATTATTAGCCGTAATGCTAAAATTTTACAATTAGAAATGGAACCGGAAGCTCGTAGCTTGATTGCTGATCGGGCTCGGCGGACGCCGCGTATTGCTAATCGTTTATTGAAGCGAGTTCGCGATTATTGTCAGGTGCGCGGTACCGGAGCAATTACTTTGGAATTATGTCGTCAAGCCTTTGACTTATTAGCCATTGACCGGTTGGGATTGGACGAGGTTGATCGCTATCTATTGACGACAATTATTGAAAAATTTGCTGGCGGGCCAGTCGGCCTAAATACTCTGGCCGCCGCCACTGGTGAAGAGTTGATGACCATTGAAGATGTTTACGAACCATATTTGTTACAGCTGGGTTTTTTAGAGCGAACGCCGCGTGGCCGTAAAGCCACGGCACTAGCTTACAGCCATTTAGGTTTGGTGCCACCAGTCGGCTTGTTTTGAGTATGGATTTAGTTGATTTTGATTATTATTTACCGCCAGAATTGATTGCTCAGGTACCAATCGAGCCACGCGATCAAGCTAGACTAATGGTGGTTGATCGACAGACTGGACTGAGACAAGGGGCTATTTTTAACCAATTGCCGGATTTTTTACAAGCCGGTGATGTTTTATTGATTAACAATTCTAAAGTTTTGCCAGCTAGGCTTTTGGGCCGTAAAGCCGGCAGTGGAGGGCGAATCGAAATTTTATTAGAACAAAAAATTAATCAGCCAGACAAAGATGAATGCTGGCGTTGTTTGATTGGTGGAACTCGTCCTAGATTAGGATTAGTGATTGACCTGGCGGATGATTTACAAGCTGAAATTATTGCCGAAGAGACTGACGGAGTTTTTGTTGTCTGTTTTAACCAACAAGGCCAGGATTTTTGGTCAGCTATTTATCGTCTGGGGCAAATGCCCTTACCGCCATATATTAAACCAGATAAAGTTGGGTTAGAGCGAGCGGTTGATGATTATCAGACTATTTATGCTAAACCTGAAAAAATTGGTTCAGTAGCGGCGCCAACTGCTGGACTTCATTTTACTGAGCAATTATTGGCTAGCCTTAAAGATAGGGGCATTGAAATTGTTGAGGCGACCCTGCATGTTGGTTTAGGGACTTTTGCGCCAGTTAAGCAACAAAATATCGAAGAACATCTTTTACACGAAGAAATTGTTGATATTAAAGCCGCAACGATTAATCAGTTAGTCAATTATCAGCGTCAAGGACGGCGAATTATTGCTGTTGGCACAACGGCGGTAAGGATTTTAGAAGGCGTAGTCGCCAAATTTATTAATCAGCCGGCTGAAGCCGATTGGTTAGCGCCAATCAATCTGTTTATTTATCCGGGTTTTGAGTTTAAATTATTAGGTGGTTTGGTGACTAATTTTCATCTACCTAAGTCTAGCTTGATTATGTTGGTATCGGCTTGGGCTGGCACTGATTTAATTAAACAAGCCTATCAGGAGGCGATAGAGCAACGTTATCGTTTTTTTAGTTATGGTGATGCTATGTTATTGTTGTAATAGTGGCTTAAGTTGACGAAATCGTCAGTCTTAATTATACTAAACAACACTGAGACTTATTAATTTTAAACTGTTTATATGGTTCAAATGAAGAAGCGGACCAAGAGTGAAACTCGCGGCCGTCGTTCGCACCATGCGCTTAAGGCTAAAACTTTAGTAAAGTGTCCACAGTGTGGACAGTTGACCTTGCCGCATACCGCCTGTGCTTTTTGTGGCACCTATAAAGGACGACAAGTCATTAAGATCAAGACTGCAGCCAGTAAAGTGGCTAAGGCTAAGGCTCCTAAACCAGCCAAGGTTGCCAAACCGGCTACTGCTAAACCAGTCGCTAAAGCTAAAACGGCCACTACCAAAAAAGCCAAATAAAGACTATGGCTAACCGTCATCTGGCTAGAACTATTGCCATGCAGACATTGTTCTGCTGGGATTTTAATGGTCAAAAAGATAACCTTGAAGATTTAGTTAAAGAAAGTTTTCAGCAATTTGCTCCCGAGTTTGATGATCATGGTTTTGTTAATGATTTAGTTAAAGGGGTGGTGGCCAATTTACCAGCTATTGATAATTATATTGTTAAATATGCTACTGAGTGGCCGCTTGATCAGATTACGCCGGTTGACCGCAATATTTTACGTATTGGTACCTATGAATTGGTTTTTGACCAGGAGATACCGGCTAAAGTGGCTATTAATGAGGCCATTGAAGTGGCTAAAAGCTTCGGCGGCGATGCTTCAGGTCGTTTTGTTAACGGTGTTTTAGGTGCAGTCTTTAAAGAAGTTCCGGCTAAAGATATTGATAAACAAGCCAACGACAAGACTGAATCAAACGAGTCTGAAGCGGTTGAATAGATTATGTCTGAGCAACAGCAGCTAGCTAAAATATTGGGTGTCCAATTTAAGGATGAACGGTTATTGACCCAAGCTTTAGTGCACCGTTCCTACTTAAACGAGCATGACAATTTTCCAGTTGGCCACAATGAGCGACTAGAGTTTTTAGGTGATGCTGTTTTGGAACTAATTGTTACCGAGTTCTTATTTTTAAAATATCCAGATAAAGCCGAAGGTGAATTAACTGATTGGCGAGCCTCTTTGGTTAATGCTAAAACGTTATCACAGATTGCCAAAGAAATTGAGTTGGATAATTATTTGTTTTTATCGCGCGGTGAGGCCAGAGAGACGGCCTCAAAAGGCCGTCAGTATATTTTAGCCGATGCCATGGAAGCGTTAATCGGCGCAATTTATTTAGATCAGGGTTGGCTAGTAGCTCAGCGAGTAATTACTGAGTTGGTTTTATCTAAGCTGGATAATATTATCGAGAATAAATTATATTTGGACCCTAAATCTTATTTTCAGGAACGAGCTCAAGAAACTTACAGTTTTACGCCACGCTACGAGGTTTTGTCGTCTAGCGGTCCTGATCATGAAAAGACTTTTGAGGTGGGCTTGTACTTAGATGACCGACTAGTTAGTACTGGGCATGGCATGTCCAAACAAGAAGCTCAGGTAGATGCGGCTGAGAATGGTTTAAAAAAAGAAGGGTGGCGCTAGAGCCGCTCTTTTTGTTTTAAAAAAAATAGAATAATTAAGCCTAGACCGATTAATATATCTGCTAAGTTGAAGATAGTCCACCAACTGGTTATATAGTCTATGACACCGCCGTAGACAACACGGTCGTAGAGATTACTATAGGCGCCAGCTAGTAAGAATAACCAGCCATAGCTTTGGCCCGGTTGTTTTTTTATAACTTTAACTGCGTAAATAGTTAGACCAAAAATGAGAATAGTCAAAAAAATAGTTAAAATCCAGCCGGACCATGGTAAGGAGAAAGCTAGGTAGTTATTTATGCTATAGGTTAATTGCCAACCATCAATTAGCGGTTGTGAATGGTCAGACCACCAGAAAAACGCCGTCATTTTAAGCCCGCGATCAATTAATAATAACAAAACAGCCCAAAACAGGGCTGCTTTGTAGTGGTGAGTGTTAGCTGCGCTTAATTTTTTTGTAATTGGCTTTTGCATTTGACACAAGAGCTGGAGAAAGGTCGGGCCAATAATCTTTTTTCGTCAATTTCTTGATGGCAATATTTGCAAATGCCATAGTTGCCTTGGTTAATTTTTTTGAGGGCCGAATCAATATCACGCAAAGTTTTTTCTAAAATATTTTCCGTGGCCAAATTGGTGGAATATTGTCCGACTTCTTGGGCATTTTCGTCGCTTTCTTCACCATAGTCAGGGAAGGTGCTAGTAAAATCATTAGCATTGCCAGACTCTTTAGTGGTGAAGACCTTGAGGGCCTCTTCAGTTTCTTGTTTAATGCGTAAGAGCTCAGTTTTGATCTCTTGGATAGTCTCTTTTTTCATAATAAAAATAAGGGGAAGATAACTCTTCTTGCTAGCTTAAGTATAGGCAATAAAATAGATTTTGGCAAGGCTAAAGTGGCTAAATTCGTGATTCCAGCCAGCTAATAAGTCGGCCTGGCGGTTGGTGTTGGAAATTGATAATTTGAGCTCGCCGAGGTAACCAGTCAGCCACTTTTTCTGGCCATTCAATAATAATTAAACAGTCTGATCGTTTGGTCCAATCATCAATCCCTAGGGCTAGCAAATCTTGGCCACTAGATAGGCGATAGGCGTCAATGTGCAGTAATTTTTGAATAGTCGGATGCTGGCAGTCGTATTCTTGCCAAATTGTAAAAGTTGGGCTGACTAATGGCTGAGCAATTTTTAAATATTTAGCCACTGATTGGGTGAACGATGTTTTGCCGGTACCCAATTCTCCGGACAGGGCAACAATTTGGCCACCTTGCCAGTTTTTAGCTAGGCGGCGAGCCAAACTAGCGGTCTGCTTAGCGGTTGGTGCGTAATACTCTATTAATAACTGGTTATTTCTGGACTTCAATAACATAATAGCCGTTATCCTGGTAGGTAATTTTAAAATAAGGTGATACAAATAATTGGCGGTCAAATTTGAGCTCTGTTTCTTTGATGCCGCTGATAAATTCATCTAGATGGAAATAGAGATAATAGTATTTTTGATCGCTATAAAAGATAAAACGTTTTAATTCTCCAAAAGGGCATTGTTTAATTTTTTGTTGTAGTTCGGTCGATGTTTTGGCGGCAGCTAAACTCTGAATATAGCTATAGCGCTCAGAAAATATTGAGGCGGGGTGGCCGTTATGCTGGTTAAAATAGAGTAGGTTATTAATTGGGGTAAAAGCCAAAAGTTGTGGGGTTGTTTCTAGGGTTAATTCTTGGGGTGGTGTTGAATGAGCAGTTAAATAATTAGCTAGCTGAATAATGGCTGGATTGGCCTGGCGGGACTCAATTCGTCGATTTTTAATAGCCGGATGATCGACAAAGAATCCAAAGAATGATTGGCTAATTAGATAAGCTAAACCAAGCAGAGCAAGAGTTGTTGACCAGTTTGCTTTTTGGTCGACCTGATAATGATTCCATAGCCGGCTCAGGCCGTAGGCTGCACCCAAGGTTAAGATAATCGGTGCCCAGATATAAAAACCGCGAAATTCTTGAAATGGTTTATGCCAAATTAACAGTAATAATAAGCCACCAAGCCACCAAATAAAAGAGGTAGATAATAGATATAATAATTGTTTGGCAATTGGCTGATGGCGACAATAAATTAGAGTGGCCAGGCCGAATAATAAGATTAAATTAGTCCAACTAGTTAGCTGAAACATTGGTAGCCATAAATCTAAGCCGCCAGGGGTAAAAAAGACAGTTTGCCAATTTTCTAGGCCATTTTTTAAATAACTGCTGATCAATGGTCCCGTAAAAGGCAAGGTGGCCACCAGGCCGACTACGGCAGTTTGGCTTAGTCGCCAAAAATAGTGGAGTTTGCGCTGGTTGCTTTCCAGCAGACCCATTAAGATAAAGGCAATAGCGGCAAAAACTAACCACAGATAATAAGTCATGAAAATTAAACCAGCTGCCAAGCCATAGACGAATGGTAACCAGATTCTCCAGCGTTGACTAATTGCTTGATGATGTAAACTAATAACCCACAGAATAACGGCCACTGCTGAGACAATTTCATAGGGTTTGCCCAGCATTAAGTCTTTATCCAAGATTGACATGATTAGTAGTGGAGATAAACAGGCGAACAGAGTGTTTAAACGGCTATCGTTTAAAATATTTTTAAAGAGGCGGCGTTGCAATAGATAAATAGCTGCTGGAAAGATTAATAAAAAAATAGTTGCCGCTGCTTTAAGCATAACAATACCATTCCAATGAAGAAGACGGCCAATTAGGCCGAATAGCCAGAAAAAGGCTGGCGGATAAAAAGGGGGCAAGCTATGGTAGCTAAAATCAGCGCCTAGACCGACTTTAGCAAAGGCGTTGAACATGGCGGCAATCGTTAATTCGTCGCCCTGCAGACCCCATAGGGGCAACTGGAGGTTATTAGACCACAGGGCGTAGGTGCCAGCTGAAATTAAGCCGAATAGCGTTAATAAGTAGAGCGGATTTTTTTTCTTGATAATTAAATAAGCCGCTAGAATAGCAAAAAGCACCAATAATAATTTGATGCTGCTGTAAATTTGGATGTCAGAGTAATTCATTAGTTTGATAATATTTTATTCTGTAGCTTACTTTTTATGTTTTTATTTTATCGCTAATTAATTGAGGCGTCAAAGAAAATACAAGATATGTTGTATATATTGCGTGTTTACTCTTTTTTGTGTATTGAAGAATTAAAAAACACCCCGCAGGGTGTTTTAGCACTGCCTATAGTTCGGTGACGGTAGACGCCACTTACTCAACAAAGCTCCCCATAGGACTTAAGTATTATTACTATAACAATTGTTGGCTATCAAGTCAATAGATCCCTAAAATGGGCCTGTGGAAATTTTATAGATTTAGTGATATTCAGTTGGCTATATAAATCATTTTTTCTATGGACATATTTTCTTCTTATTGAGCTAGCCACTAAGTCAGCCATTTGCACTGTTTTACATATTTTGGAGTCATGGTAATATAATTCAATCTCTTTAGAAAAACCCCATTCAAAATAAGCTTTTGTCTTTATGTAATCAGCCAGGGAGTTCTTTGATGCAACTTTTTGGGTTCTATTATCCAAATTAAGATAAATATCATCAGTATTAGCCTTGAAGATATCTTTAACCAAAAAGGAGAATAAGTAATTGAACAGCAAATTGTTATGCTCAAAAAGTTTCTTATTATTTATCATCATTTTATCTGCAATTATGTAAGAAACATGATAGTCTTCTTGTTTGGTTAGTTTATGAATCAGCTCTTGTTTTTGAAGAAACTTTAGTGTGCAAGCATGTATCTCATCAAGATTATTTTTTGCACAGAAGTTTTTTACAATATTTTTTAATCTGTTAGAGTTGTGTGCCACAAGCATGGCTATAATAAAATAACCCTCATTCATTCCTAGGTCGCCAGATTCGTCTATGAATATGTTAAACATAGGTTTTGTTGTTAGATAGTAATTGATTATTAAAATAAAAACAGACCGTGGGGTCTGTTTTTGAACGAAGAGTGGGCGCACAAGGATTCGAACCTTGGACCTCTTCGATGTAAACGAAGCGCTCTAACCAACTGAGCCATGCGCCCTAATTGTGCCGAGGACAGGACTTGAACCTGCACGAATTTTACTTCACAAGCACCTCAAGCTTGCGTGTCTACCAGTTTCACCACCTCGGCCCGCTAATTAAGCGGCTTTTTTTGGTGTGGCAACTTTCTTTTCACTAATATCTTTAAGCCGTTTTTTATAGCCTTTCTTTAAGAAAGTTAATTTAGCGCGGTGGACTATAGCCTGCTTTTTAATTTCCACCTTATCAATAGTTGGTAGATTAATCGGTAGAATCTTCTCGACACCAACGCCGTTGGAGATTTTGCGGATAGTAACTGTACCACCGGCTTCATGACCGTGTTTGCAAGCAATTACCAGGCCATCAAAATATTGGACCCGTTCTTTTTCTTCACCCTTGGGATTAAGTTCTTTAATGCGCTGATAAATACGGACAGTCATGCCCGGTTTTAGGTCACCTAAAGTAGTTTTAGTCGGCTGTTCTTCAGTAGCGGCCGCTGTTGGTTTAGTTTCAGTCATAAATTTATAGTAATTTTCGGCTAATAAAAAATAACGCTTATTTGCTTAAGCTTTATTAGCTTAAGCAATTTTAAGGGTATTGTCAAGATTGATTGAGCCAATTTTTAGATAATTTTTTTTAAGTATTGCCCGGTAAAGCTCTTGGAATTAGTAGTAATCTGTTTAGGTGTGCCTTCAGCGACAATGCGGCCACCCTTTTCACCACCCAGTGGGCCTAAATCAATTAGCCAATCGGCGGTTTTGATAACATCTAGGTTATGTTCAATAACAATCACGGTATTGCCTTTGTTCACTAATTGTTGGAGGACTTCTAACAATTTGTGGATATCGGCGAAATGTAGACCAGTAGTTGGCTCATCTAAAATATAAAGGGTTTTACCAGTGCTCCGGCGAGCCAGCTCGGTGGCCAGTTTGACCCTTTGGGCTTCGCCGCCAGACAGGGTGGTGGCTGGTTGGCCGAGCTTGATATAGCCTAGACCAACTTCGTTAAGAGCCGCTAATTTATCTTTAATAGCTGGTTGGTGAGTAAAGAATTCTAGAGCTTCTTCAATAGTCATCTCTAAGATTTCATAAATATTTTTGCCTTTATAATGGATCTCCAGGGCTTCCTGATTATACCTCTGGCCATGACAGACTTCGCAGGTTACATAAACATCCGGCAAGAATTGCATTTCAATCTTGACTAACCCATCACCATGGCAAGCCTCGCAACGTCCACCGGTAACGTTAAATGAGAAACGGCCGGCTTTATAGCCACGTAATTTGGCTTCTGGCAGACTGGCAAATAAATCACGAACTGGGGTAAAGGCGCCAGTATAAGTAGCTGGATTAGATCGTGGGGTGCGCCCGATTGGCGATTGGTCAATCTCAATGATTTTATTAATATGTTGCAAACCGTCAATGCGCTCGTGTTTACCTGGATCATCAGCGGCTTGATAGAATTTTTGCTTAAGGGCGCGAGCTAAGATATCGGTCACCAAAGTAGATTTTCCTGAGCCGGAAACGCCAGTAACAGCAATAAATTTACCTAAAGGAAAATTGACAGTCAGATTTTGTAAATTATTTTGTTGAGCACCGACGATAGTTAAAAAGTGGCCATTGCCAGCCCGATATTTCTTGGGAGCTGGAATAGATTTTTTACCTGACAAATATTGACCGGTTAGCGATTTGGGGTTGGCCATAATTTCTTTAGCCGTTCCTTGAGCAATAATTTTGCCACCATGTTTACCAGCTCCAGGACCGACATCAATAATATTATCAGCCGCTAGCATGGTTGCTTCATCGTGCTCAACTACTAAAACACTATTACCAAGATCGCGTAAATTCTTAAGAGTATCAATTAATTTGTCATTATCTTTGGGGTGTAGGCCAATGGATGGCTCATCCAAAACATAAAGCACGCCGGTTAGAGCCGAGCCGATTTGAGTCGCCAGCCTGATACGTTGGGCTTCGCCGCCAGACAGGGTATTGGTGGGACGATTAAGAGATAGATAATCTAAACCGACATTGAGCAAAAATTGTAGTCGGCCAATAATTTCTTTAAAGATTAGTCGACCAATTTGTGTTTGTTTGGTAGTCAACTCTCCTTTGCTAGTTAGTCGTTCAAAAAAATTATAGTTTTGAGTGATGGTTTGTTCAGTTAATTCATAAATTGACTTACCATCTAGTTTAACGGCTAGGAATTCTGGTTTGAGCCGTTGGCCGTGGCAGACTGGGCAGGGAATAGTCCGCATGTATTTTTCAATTTCGCTGCGGACAAAATCACTCTCAGTCTGCTGATAGCGTTGGTATAGATTGGGAATAACTCCTTCAAATTTGGCGTGTAATTGATTTTGACCAGTGGTGCTAGGGAGAGTATATGTTTTATCGTCAGTCCCATTTTTTAAGATGTCTAATTGTTTAGTGGTTAATTTTTTGAGCGGTGTATTAAGGTCAAAACCATATTCATTAGCTACTGCACCAATAACCCTAGTTAACCATAATTGGCTAGAATAACCGTAATGTGACCATGGTCTAATAGCTCCCTGGGCAATAGTTAAATTATTATTAAAAACCAATTCAGCAATAATTTCCAACTTGGTTCCCAGTCCAGCACAATGCGGACAAGCGCCATGTGGTGAATTAAAAGAGAAACTGCGCGGTTCAATTTCCGGCAGACTAATGCCACAACGCGGACAAGCGAAATGTTGTGAATAAGTTTTTTCTTCAGGATTATCTTTAGCTAAATTAACAGTAGCGATTAGTCCATTAGATAAGTCTAAGGCTTTATCTACAGCCTCGGTTAATCGGCTATGGTTTTCTTTCTTAGCATCAATAGTAAGGCGATCAACGACGATTTCTAAATTGTGTTTTTTTTGCTTATCAACTGTTAGAGCTTGAGCTTCTTCTAAATCATAGAAACCATCATCCCAGCGAACGCGACTAAATCCGGCCCGGGCGATAGCTA
>CAYVMB010000011.1:0-12007 GCA_964452435.1 uncultured Gammaproteobacteria bacterium | reverse complement strand
GGATGGTTAGTTTCATATTAATATATAATATATAAATAAAGAGATAATAATATAGCCTGGGTAAAAGTTAATAAGTCTTTTTTGATTGGTATTTTGGCGAAAAAATTAACTAGTTTTGTGGGGATAAAAATTTAATATAAAGTTAATGGAGGGGGGATAAGTTAAATTGATTATCTAGGGCTGTGAATTGTTTTAAGGTTTTCCCCAATTTTTATTTAGCCTGTTAATAATTAGAAGTGATCGATTGGGCAATTTGTTCTAGATCTTGTTTTAGTTTAGAATTAGTCTTTAAATCCTCTTCTATTTTATTACAGGCGTACATGGCGGTAGTATGATCACGGCCACCAAGTTCTTGACCAATAGCCGGGAAAGAGGCATTAACTTTGCTTCGTAAAAGATACATCGCAACTTGTCGTGGACCAACCAATTCTCTTTTGCGACTTTGTCCGGTTAATTCTGTAATATTAATATTATAAAAATTAGCTACGGCTTCGAGAATTTTTTGTGGAGTGGATAAATTGCTAGTTTGAATTGAGACAAAAAAATCTTTTAAGACCTGTTGAACAACTGAAAGATCGGGAGAACAATTATGAAATTGGCAAAAGCCCATAATCCTATTTAGGGCGCCCTCTAATTCTCTAACGTTATTATTAATATTACTGGCAACATATTGAATCACCGCTGAATCTAGAGAAAATTGTTTTTGTTGACACTTGGTACTTAAAATAGCCATTCTGGTTTCTAGGTCTGGCTGGCTAATATCAGCGACCATTCCCCACTCAAAACGAGTAATAAGCCGAGCTTCAACCGCTTTCATGCTGCGCGGCGGTCGATCAGAAGTGATTACTATTTGTTTGTTGGCTCGATGCAATTGATCAAAAGTATGAAAAAATTCTTGTTGAGTGCCGTCTTTTCCGGCCATAAATTGAATATCATCAACTAATAACAGGTCAACGTTGCGATAAAGACTCTTAAAGGTGTTGCCACGACCGTGGTAAACAGCATCAACATAATCATTGGTAAATTTTTCCGAAGTAACATATAAAACCTTTTTCCCGGATTTGATTAATTCATGGCCGATGGCCTGTAAAAGGTGAGTTTTACCCAAACCGACACCACCGTAAATAAATAGTGGATTATAAGTTTCGCCTGGTCGACGTACAGCCGCCCAACAAGCGGCGTGAGCTAATTCATTGTGTTTGCCAACTACAAAAGTTTCAAAAGTATAGCGTGGATTTAGCCCAGCCGACAGACAGACCTGATGATTGGCCGTCTCTGCTGCAACCTTGTATTCTTGGCCGGTGGTAGTATAGCTAGTTTTTATTGTTTGATCTTTCTTTTTGTTGTCAGTGGATAAAAAATCAGTCACCGGAGCGGGGTGTTGTGACTTGATTTTAATAATATATTTTATATCAGCTGGTTTATTGCCGGTAATCTTATGAAAGATTTTGGCAATTTCTTTACTAAATTTAGTTTCAAACCAAGCCCGAGTAAACCCGTTAGGTACACCAATAGTTAAAACATCGCCCTCGTAACTAAAAATAAAAGAGTTCTTAAACCAGGTGGTAAAATTGGCTTTAGATATTGTTAATTCAGCTTCACCTAAAATGGCTTGCCAAATCTGTTCTAGGGAGGGGTGTTCCATAATAAAAATGTTAGCAGATTGTTTTCATTATAACAGCCTGGGGTTTTTCGGCAACCCAAGAAAAAGTTAATAAGTTTGTTAATAACCTGTGGACAAAATAAATGATAATCAAGTATTGACCAAAGCCAAATTAGCTGTTATGCTAGCAGCTAGACTGAACCAGATAGAAGTTAAGTCTTTTTAATTTTTCCGATAATATGCCAAAACGTACTTATCAGCCCAATAATCGGCGCGCCCACAAGAAGCACGGGTTTCTAAAAAGGATGCTGACTAAAAATGGCCGAAATGTTTTAAGACGCCGCCGCAATAAAGGGCGTAAAAAATTAACCAAATAATTGTTTGGTTAATTTTTTTATATGCTAAAAAAACAAAATCGTTTAACTAAGAAGAAAGACTTTGACCAGCTTTTTCAAAAAGCCGAGGGTAAATATTATGGTAATATTTTAGGCGTTCGGGTGGTGGCCAATAAATTGGCCTATAACCGCTTTGGCTTTATGATTGGCCGTCGCTTGTGTCGACTGGCTGTTGGTCGCAATCTGACTAGGCGACGTTTAGCAATGCTAATTCGACAAGATTTGCCCAGATTTAAAACTGGTTATGATATTGTTGTTCTGGTCTTGGCTAAACAGAAAACTATCAAACTGGCTGATTTACAGGCAGAATTGGTCGTGGCTTGGAAAAGGTTGAAATTAATAGTATGATATTAATTAAGGTATTAGATAGTTTTTTAGCTGGAATGGCTTGTCGGGCCATTCGTCTGTATCAAAAACTATTATCACCAGATCATGGTCCATTAAGTAGTCGTTTTCCTGGTGGTTATTGTCGTTTTCGGCCAACCTGTTCAGAATATTCACTGTTGGCTTTCAAAAAATATGGTTTTTTGAAGGGTGGACTCTTGGCGCTTGGCCGCATTTTACGTTGTCATCCTTGGTCAAAGGGCGGCTGGGACCCACTACATTAATTTATAAACAAAAGCTATGAGCAATATTTTTACGATTATTTTTTATCAGCCAGTTCTTAATCTATTGGTTTTTTTCTATAATATTTTACCAGGGCATGATATTGGTTTAGTAATTGTTGCTCTAACTATTACTATCAAACTAATTTTATGGCCATTGTCGCAACGAGCGCTTAAATCGCAACAAGCCATTAGTCGTCTGCAACCAAAAATTAAGGAGTTGCAAAAGCAGTACAAAGACAATAAAGAAGAACAGGGGCGAGCCATGATGGCTCTTTATCGTGAAGAAAAGGTTAATCCAACCTCTTCTTGTTTACCACTTTTGGTCCAATTGCCTTTTTTGTGGGCGGTTTTTAGAGTTTTTAGAGATGGCTTGTCGAACAAGTCTTTGGCATTAGTGTATCCTTTTATCAATCGGCCAGAATTGTTAGAAACTGTATCTTTTGGTATAATAGATTTGGCTAAGCCCAGTATACTTTTGGCAATTTTAACTGGTTTGGCGCAATATTTTCAAGCCAAAACTGCAACGCGGCAAAATCCACCGGCTAGTGGTGGCGGACAGGCCGAAGAATTGGCCTCAATGATGAACAAGCAGATGCTATATTTTATGCCAGTAATGACTATCGCTATCTGCTGGAGTTTGCCGAGTGGTCTGGCCCTTTACTGGTTTTTGTCTAGCGTTTTAACCGTTTTACAACAAATGTATTGGTTTAAAAAACATAATAACTCAAATTAAACAAGCCTTATGATTCTTTATCGTCAAATTATTAAACAGGCCTGGCGCAACACTGTTCAAAATAGTTGGCTGTGGGTCGCCGGCGTGTTTGCCGCCATCCTAACTAATATCGGCCAGTATAATAACCTGGTGAGCTCTTTAGATGGAACTAATGGTTGGTTAAGAATTAATAATAATTTGGTTGCGCTGTGGACCAAAATCAATCTAGTAATCAAGGGAGCTTTTAGTAGTCCCCTATTATTTATTATTTGTTTATTGATTATTTGTTTGGCGCTGGTTATTTTGTTTTTAGCGGTTAATGGTCAGATTTTTGTGGTTAAACAGGTTGAATTGGGTTTGAAATCTGAGGGACAAGCCCTGCCAAGGCCAAAGAGGGGGTACTGGAAGCAACTTGTTGGCAATTGGTCAACTTTTTGGTCGGCGGCTGGAGTTATTGTGGCGGTCAAAGTTATTTTGTTATTTTGTTTATTAGTAATTAGCTTATTGATGGCGGCGGTTTATATAATTCGCCAGCCAATTGTTAGTTCTTTTTTCTATATTTTGTTATCATTGATTTTTTTGGTTTTAATTTGGTTTGTTGCCGTTTGGGCTCGTTACTGGATACTGCTTTTGTTAACTGGTAAAAAGAATGGTTGGTTGGGATCAGCCAAACAGGCCTGGCAAATGTTAAGGCAAAATATTTTAGTCAGTTTGGAGATGTCTATTATCATTGTGTTAATCAACATGTTGGCCTACCTGTTGTGGGTTTTTGTGATATATTTATTGGCCATTCCTTTTGTGTTATTAACACTGTTGTTGATTAAATACCTGGCTGTTAGCCAGGTGCTATTGATTGCAATAGCCAATGTTCTGTTAATCGCCAGTCTGCTAGTTTTAGTTGGCTTTATGGTCGTTTTTGAAACAAGCCTGTGGCTTAATTTTATGAATAATTTGTCAAATAAAAAAATTATTAGCCGATTAAGCAGACTTTTTCAGCGTCGTTAATTTTTTAATAATGCTTTTTATAGAAAGCCCGCTTTTAGCGGGCTTTCGTTGTTTTTAGGTTGACTGAAGAAAAAAAATATTGTAAGGTAAGAGCAGAAAATATTTAGTTTATTCTGGCTAAAAATAATCGGCCAGATTTTGATTATCCCACTATGAACGTTACCGAGCTAGCACGCCACCTAAGAGTTTCGCCGCAGGAACTAAGAGATATGTTGCCGCGAATTGGTTTTGACATTGGTCAACGAGCTATTAAAATTGATCAGCGACTAGCCCAGCGGATTATTAAAGAATGGCCGCGGTTAGTTCGTGAGCTTAAAAATCGTGAAGAACGAGAGCGTCGTCAAGAAGAAGCGGTGGCGGCAGCTCGTGCCGAACAGCGGGTGGCCAAAATTGGTTCAGTGGTAACCATTAAAGATTTGGCCAATAGTTTTGGTCTGCCGGTTAATCGTATTTTGGCCGAATTAATGAAGAATGGTATTTTTGCCTCACTTAATGAAAAAATTGATGCCGACACCGCCATGATTATTGGTAGTGAATTAGGGATTGAGGTTGTTCTAGAAAATGCTACCGATAATAAGACCGATGAGGTTGATTTACTAGAAGAGGTTAAGCGCAATCAGGCCGATCAGGCCGGTTTGGTAGTTCGCCCACCAGTTATTGTGGTTATGGGTCACGTTGATCACGGTAAAACCAAGTTATTAGATGCTATTAGAACTACTGACGTTGTGGCTACTGAGGCTGGCGGTATAACTCAACACATTGGAGCTTACCAGATTACTCGTAAAGGTAAGGTAGTAACATTTATTGACACTCCTGGCCACGAGGCTTTCACGGCCATGCGTAAACGTGGTGCCAAGGTTGCCGATTTAGCTATCTTGGTGGTAGCTGCTGATGACGGGGTCAAACCACAAACTATAGAGGCCTATAGAATTATTGAGGAAGCTAAAATTCCATTTATCGTTGCGGTTAATAAGATTGATAAACCAGAGGCTAATATTGAAAAAGCCAAACAAGAATTGGCTAACCAATTGAATTTATTGCCGGAAGACTGGGGTGGCAAGGTGGTTATTTGTCCAATTTCAGCTAAACAGGCGATTGGTATTGAAGATTTGTTGGATACGGTTTTGTTGTTAGCGGATATGGAAGAGAATAATCGATTAGCCAATCCAGGGGTTGAAGCTATCGGAACAATTGTTGAATCTCATGTTAATAAGAGCGAGGGACCAGTGGCTACCGTTTTGGTGCAAAACGGAACTCTAAAAATTGGTGATACGCTTATTTGTAATGATCAATATTATGGTCATGTTCGCGCTTTAAAGAATTATCGTGGACAAAACATTAATGAGGCTGGACCATCAACGCCTGTTAAAATTATTGGCCTAAAAGCTACTCCAGAGATTGGTGATGTTGTTCGTGTTGGTCAAGCCGAGCGAAGTAATAAAGTTAAAAATGCAGCTAAGGGTCATAATCAGGCAATTACCAGGGTTAATGACAACAACTCTTTCACCGGTAAGACAATTAACTTGATAGTTAAAACCGATGTTTTTGGTAGTGGCGAGGCCATTGAAGAGTCCTTGTTAAAATTAAATAATGAAGAGGTGGCAGTAAGAATTATCCATCGTAGTTTAGGCAATATTACCGAGGGTGATATTACCCGGGCAGAGGCCAACCAGGCCAGGATCATTGGTTTTAATGTTAAAACCAGCGTGCAAGCAGAAGATTTGGCTCGCGGCAAAAACGTGGTGATTGAAAGGTATGAAATTATTTATGATTTGATTAACAAGATTAAAAAAGAAATGCAGGACTTAATGCAACCGGAAATAAAGAGAGTTGATCTTGGCCGATTAAAGCTATTGGCTGTTTTTCGTTTTGATGGTGATGACCAGGTTGTTGGCGGCAAGGTTCTTGATGGCAGTATTAAAGCTGACTGTTTGGTTGAGATTATTAGAAACAAAGAGATTATTGGTCAGGGGCAGTTATTGAAGCTACAAGCTGGTCGGCAAGATGTTAGTGAAATTTTGGTCGATCAAGAGGGTGGTTTACAGATTAGTAGTCAAACAACTATGGAGGTTGGTGATATTTTACAAGCTTATCGCGAAGATAAGTTATTTAAGAAAATGTAGCCATGATACAATTTAATAAGCGCCTAGATGATTTATTGCGCCAAAAAATAGCCGAATTAGTTAATCAGTTGGTAGAGTTTTATGATGGCCTGATTACCGTTTCTTATGTTGAATTGAGTGGTGATGGGCAAGAAGCTAAGGTTGGCGTTTCGGTTTTACCAATAAGTTTATATGGTACAGCCTTGCGTCAACTTAGAAAAAAATCAGCCGAAATTGCTAAAAAGGCAGCTAAAAATGCCCGTCTTTCTAGGGTACCTAGATTAACCTGGTTAATTGATGATACTGCCGAGCGGACAGCTAGTTTGGATGAAATTATTAGCCAGGCAGTTTAGTTATGGATCAAAATAAAGCTAAACGAGTCTGGCAATTGTTGCGTCAAGCTGAACGGTGGCTAATTATTACCCACTATAATCCAGACGGAGACGCTTTGTCTTCGGTCAATATTTTTTTAGAATTAGCCAGTCAATTAGGCAAACCGGCATTAGCCTATTGTGCTAATCAACCGGGTGATAATTTTAATTTTTTATCAAAAATAAGCCAAATTAGTAGTCAAATAACTAAAGAACAGTTTGCTCGGTTTTCAATAGTTATTGTTGTTGATTGTGGTAGTTCCAATAGAACAAAACTAACTGAGTGGCTAATACATCGTCCTTCTGGACAAACAGTTATTGAGTTTGACCACCACGAACCCCAAGATAATTATGCTGATATTAGTTTCAGAGAGAGTCAGGCGGCGGCCACCGTAGAGGTGATTTATGATTTTTTAACCGCCATTAATCGGCCAATTAGTACTGAGATTGCTCGATCAATTTTAACTGGCTTAGTTACCGATACGGGTAATTTCTTATATTCTAATACAACCGACAAAACAACAAAAACAGCGGCTAAGATGATGCTTTTAGGGGCGCGTTTGCCCAAAATTATTAATCAGACTCTAGTTAGTAAGAATTTAGCCGTGATGCGTTTATGGGGCCGAGCTCTAAGCCGACTAAAGGTTAATCCTGATTATTTATTAGCTATAGTAGTAATAAAACAGGCTGATTTAGTTGAGTTCGGCCTGACTAGTGATGATTTGTCTGGACTTATTGGTTTAATTAATAGTCTGCAAGGGGTAGCTGGAAATTTATTATTGGTGGAAACTGACGACGGACAGTTAAAGGGCAGCTTAAGAACTAATCAAGCTGGTGTTGATATCTCTGTGCTGGCCAATATTTTGGGTGGCGGTGGTCATCAAAAAGCCGCTGGGTTTACCGTAAAAGGTCGTATTCTAGAAAAGAATGGCAATTTAACCATTGATTAGCCCCTGTCTTTTTTTAAGTCAGTAGTCTGTGCTATAATTAATTTATTAATTATAAAATATATGGAAAAAATTTTTAAAGCTGTTCGTGGTGGTCTTAACAAAATGATTGTCAGCTTATCGGTGGTTGGCATTCTATTGTTGATTCTAAGTTTTTTGACTGTTTGGACTGAATTTATGGCGAAATTGGTTTTGGGAATGGTTATTTTGTTGTTGGCCTATGCCTTTCTATCTACGGCTTATCGCCTATGGAAACTCAGTCAAGATTTGAATAATTTTTGGAAATTAAAGAAATAGCCTTATGGCACAGAAAAAAACCAAGTCAGTTTGGCGTTGGCTAATTATTTTAATTGGCGTAGCGGCTGTTGGCTTACTGGGCTGGTATATTATTGTTAGTCGCCAGCCAATTAACATGGACGAGCTTGGTCGGGACAATCTCTATCATTATCGCAATCAAGATTTGAACTTTAGCTTGGATTTGCCAGAAGAATTTATTTATTACCAGACCGAACGGACCAATTCAGCTGATTACAAAGAAATTAAGTTTTTTGTACCAACTAGCGATCCAGCCTATCTTTATGAGGCTCTCCCTAGCTATGCTCAGCCGATTATAGTTAGGGTTTATGCAGAAGAAGCCTGGAACGACCTTAGTGATGGGGATGAAAGTAAAAGTGATTTTCAAAAAATCACAGTCAAAAACGGTCAAGTTTATTTAATTTGGTTTTGGGAGCGACAACCTAAAGATTGGCAGGATAAGTGGGGCGCTGAGATGCAGGCGGCCATTAGCCAGTCGCTAAGATAATTATCTAGCTACCAAGAAAACCACTTCTTAAAAAAGAGGTGGTTTTCTTATAATCATTTAGCTGTTCAAGGCGTTGATTTTAAACTATAATATAAACATGTCTAAGGGTCCGGAAAAGCTGGTAATTGTTGATGGTAATGCCGTGATTTATCGGTCTTTTTATGCTGTTCAGTCGGGGCTATCTTCTGATGGCCAGGCAACTAACGCTGTTTACGGATTTTTTAGCATTCTATTCAAAGTCATTGCCGAGCTTCAGCCACAATATTTAATGGTTGCCCTGGATCGACCCGAACCAACTTTTCGTCACAAGCTAGCGGCTAGTTATAAAGCCCAGAGGATTAAGCAGCCAGACGAGCTATATAGTCAAATACCAATTATTAAGCAGCTTTTAGCCGCCATGGACATCCCCACACTGGAGATGGCTGGCTATGAGGCTGATGACATTATTGGTACAGTGGTTAAACAGGTTCCGAGAGAAATTTATTGTTATATAGTCACTGGTGATAAAGACAGCTTCCAATTGGTTGATCAGCAAACCAGTGTTTATTGGTTGAAACACGGATTGCAAAAAACTGTTATTTTAGATGAGCTTGGGGTCAAGCAGACATTAGGTCTAGAACCACGACAGGTAATTGATTATAAGGCCTTGAGAGGTGATCCTAGTGATAATATTCCTGGAGTTCCTGGTATTGGTGATAAAACTGCCCTTGAGCTATTAAATTCTTTTGACACGCTAGATAAGTTGCAAGAGACCCTGTCTGCTGATTTGGTTGATGATCGAATTAAGCCACGTTGGCGCCAATTAATCAAAGATAATCAAGTCAGCTTAGACTTAAGTCAGCAATTGGCCACTATTAATTGTACTGTGCCAATTGATTTTTCTTTAACAGAGGCTAGATTTGGTGATTTTGATTTAGATAAGGCCTGCCAGGCTTTTTTATCCTGGCAATTGCGCAGTCTGATTCCTCGGCTAGAGAAATTAGCAGTTAAGTCGATCAAACCGATTGTCCAAGAAAAGAAAAGATTAACAGCTAATCAGCCGGTGACCATAGTTAAAGCACTGGACAAATCGATTCAACTAGCTAGCCAATGGCTATCTTCAGAAATTAGTTTGTTACCAATCTTCGAAACTGGTCGGCTAGTTAGCTTGGTTCTCAGTGATTCAAATCATTTAATTGAGCTGGTGGTTGGTGGACCGACACAACAGGATTTATTCCAGAGTAATAATGATGAACAGATAGCAATTTTACAGCCCTGGAAAGAGATTTTAGAAAACAACCAAATTAAGAAAACAATTTTTCAGGCCAAAGAAGTCGTTAAATTATTATCAAGTATTGGTATTAAGTTGGCCAGTTTAGTTGGTGACCCGTTATTGGCTAATTATTTGCTCAATCCAGGAACTAGACAAAACAGCCTGTCAGAAATTGGTCGACAGGTTGGCCTTGATTTATTTTCTCAAGACTCTGCGAAAAATATTAGTGATAATTCAGTCCAAGAATGTTGGCAACTAGCAGTCATCCACCAGTCTTTAATTGAACGGCTGGCTAAGAGTAATTTATTAGATATTTATCAGCGGATTGAATTGCCATTAATTGAAGTATTGGCTGAGATGGAGGGTAATGGTATTAAAATTGATCAACCCTTGTTGGTTGACCTGGCTAATGAATGGCAGCTTAAGTTGGCTGATTTAACTAAACAGATTTATCAGCAGGCCGGTCAAGAGTTTAATATAAATTCGCCAAAACAATTACAGACTATTTTATTTGAACAGTTAAAGCTAAAAGTTAAGGGTCTAGGCCGAACTAAGAGTGGTCTATCAACTGATGCTGCTAATTTACAAAAATTAACTGAGCAACACCCGATTGTTAATTTATTAATTGAATATCGTGAATTAGCTAAGCTTTTGAATACTTATGCCCTAGCTTTACCGCGGTTGATTGACAGTCGTGATGGCCGTTTGCGAGCTAGTTTCCAACAGGCGGTGACGGCGACTGGGCGTTTATCGGCTAGTGAGCCAAATTTACAAAACATACCAACGCGCACTGAAATTGGCAAGAAATTACGGCAAGCTTTTGTGGCTGATGATGGCTGTCAACTGATTAGTTTTGACTACTCTCAGATAGAATTAAGAATTATGGCCAGCCTAGCTAATGAGACTAGTATGATTGCCGATTTTGCTGCTGGTCTAGATATTCACTTAGCCACGGCGGCCAAAATTAACGATATTCCCCTGGATCAGGTTACTAGCCAACAGAGACGAGCAGCTAAGGCTGTTAATTTTGGGCTTCTCTACGGTCAGGGTCCGCATGGCTTAGCTGAAGTGACTGGACTTAGCTATAGAGCGGCTAAAGATTTTATTGATCAGTATTTTGTAGTTTATCCACGTATCGGTCAATATATGGATACAGCCATTGAGGATGCCCGTCGGCTAGGCTTTGCTACCACGGTTTGGGGTCGCCGTCGCTACTTGCCAGATCTAGATAGTCCCAATCAATCAATTCGTCGGGCAGCCGAAAGGATGGCTATTAATTTGCCGATTCAGGGGACGGCCGCTGATATTATGAAGGCGGCGATGATTAAGGTATATAATTGGCTAGAAGCTAATTTTAATAAACAACAAGCTAGGCTAATTCTACAGATTCATGATGAAATATTAATTGAGGCGACCGTCGGACAGGTGGCGAGAATCATGGCTGAAGTGCCAGAATTGATGACCGGCGTTATTGATTTGTCGGTACCCTTAGCAGTTAGCTCAACGGTTGGTAATAATTGGGCGGAACTATAATTATATGTTAAATCTAGAAAAATATTATAATAAGAAAATCGCCATACTTGGCCTTGGCTCAGAAAATGAAGCTTTGTTAATTTGGTTATCTAAACAAAGAGCTCAACTGGATATCACGGTTTACGATCGTCGACCGCTGGAAGCTTTGGCCGAGAAGAAAGAAAAAATTGCTCGTTTAGCTGGGCCGCTAACTATTGGTTGGCGACTGGGTGAGCAGTCTCAAGATACCCTAGAGGAGTATGATGAATTGTGGCGATCACCAGGTTGGCCAATTTTTTGTCCGCAAGTTCAAGCAGCCCTAAAACAAGGTCGTCAGTTGACTAGCCCGATGAATTTATTTTTTGAAATTTGTCCAAGTCAACAGATTATTGGTGTGACTGGTAGTAAGGGCAAGGGGACAACCAGTAGCTTGATTGCCGACATTTTAGACCAAGCGGGCTATCAAGTTTTTTTGGGCGGCAATATCGGAGTAGCACCTTTTTCTTTTTTAGACGAGATTACAGCTAACTCCTGGGTAGTGTTGGAATTGTCCAGCTTTCAGTTGGAGGATTTAAATTATAGCCCGCATATTGCTGTGGTGACCAACCTTTATGAAGAACACCTAGCTCCAGCTGACCCATTAAATCCCAATTATCATAAAACACTAGCTGATTATTGGTTAGCCAAACAACAAATAT
>CAYVMB010000010.1:0-12478 GCA_964452435.1 uncultured Gammaproteobacteria bacterium | reverse complement strand
TTGCCCCCACTGAGTCACAATTATACCAATATGATTGTGAAATGCGTGGATCACCCGGAATAGTTTCCATATAAACGGTCCCTGCACAGGGTTTAATGCCTAGCCCGTTAGAGCTTAGACAATTATGATCAGGGTTATTCCCTCCAAGAATAACATTACTATCACTTTCTGGATACTTGTTATTCTGATCAAAATACATCTCCAGCGCCGTTCTAATCTGTTTAATATCCGATAAACGCCGAGCATCGCGCGATTTAACTCGGGCACTATTAAGCGCTACAACTGATAAAGTGGACAATAGAGCAATAATAGCGATGACAACTAATAACTCAATTAAAGTAAAGCCCTTTTTCATAAATTAAATTTAAAGTTTAGCAACTTCATTATAACCCAATTTTACTGGTATGGCCATCTAAAACAATTGGCCGCATTGCCTCAATCTCATCGCGGTAGCCACATTCAGGAATCTGATTGAGCAAATAAATGGGTTTATTCAAAACAAAAGCAAAACCCATTTCCAAAAAAGAGTTACCACCAATATAACCAAAAACATTGTGGTGTTCCACATTGACCACTAAAATAGCATCACCCGCTTGAATTTTATCAAAATGAATCCGAATTAGATCATATTGAACCTTGTTGCGGGCCGATTCGGTATGAGCCTTGTCAATCGTGGCCATGGCGGCATAATCGTGAGTAAACTCCGGTAAAACAACCTCGTGGCCCAAGGTCAAAAGCTGTTTTTCAGCTTCAACCATTTCCTTAGAGGCCGACATGCTGCCGCAAATAATAATTTTCATAAAGTTATCATTAACAATTATCTAATTAATAGTTTAACACACGGATGATTAATTAAAAAACCCAGCCGGAGCTGGGTTATAATTAATTGTTTCGTTAGATTAAAAAAGAATGGTAATGCCGACGGTTACAATAGCAACCATTGACATCAGTTTGATTAAGATATTCAGTGCTGGGCCGGATGTATCTTTGCAAGGATCACCGACCATATCGCCAATAACGGCGGCTTTGTGGGCATCAGAGCCTTTACCGCCGAAATGACCTTCTTCGACATATTTTTTGGCATTATCCCAGGCTCCTCCGGCGTTAGCCAGAAAAACCGCCATGCCAAATCCAGTCGTCATGGCACTTAAAAGTAAGCCCATAACTCCGGCGACACCTAATAATATTCCGATCATAATAGGTACGACTATGGCTAGCAAGGCTGGACCGATCATCTCCTTTTGAGCACCTCTGGTAGCAATCCGAACACATGCTTTATGGTCCGGATTTTCTGAACCATCCAGAATCCGCGGATTGCTAAATTGCCGGCGAATCTCGGCAACCATTTTTTTGGCTACTCTACCAACGGCCTCAGTGGTCAGGCCAACAAAAACCAAAACTACCATAGCACCGATAAAGGCACCAACGATAAATTTTGGATTCATGACATGAATCTCATAGTAGTTGACTAAATCAACGATATTGGCCTGGGCTAAAAAAAGCTTTTGACCACCAACAATGACGAAATCACCTGATCGCAATAGGGCAATTTTAATTTCCTCAAGATAGGCAGCCAATAAAGACATGGCGGTTAGGGCTGCCGAACCAATGGCGAATCCCTTACCAATGGCCGCCGTGGTATTGCCCACAGCATCCAGTTGATCAGTCTTTTCTCTAACTTCTTTCGGTAATTTAGCCATCTCGGCATTACCACCAGCATTATCAGAAATAGCCCCAAAGACATCAGTGGCCAAAACGAACCCTATTATTGACAACATGCCAACTGCGGCCATAGCGATACCGGAAAGACCTTGGCTAATGTTAACGATATCTAGGCTGAATCCGTTGGCAAAATAGAAAGCTCCAATCGTTCCTAAGCAAACCGCTGCCACCGGAACACTGGTAGATTTCATACCTAACGCCAAACCACCAGTGACAACTGTTGCCGAGGACGTCTCCGCATTTTCGGCAATCCGCTGAGTTGGACGATAGCCCTGTGATGTCTGATAGTTAACCCAGACGCCAATAACTATACCAACTAACAAGCCCGAAACAACCGCCAGAGATAATCCCAACCAATTATGCAAACCAAGCTGCCATGCAACTACAAAAGTGGCGACAGCAATTAAGATCGAGCTTAACCAAATCCCTTTATTAATGGATCCGACTAGCTCCTTCATGCCTGAATTGTTTTTTGCTTTGACAGTAAATATAGAAATGACCGAGCAAATAGCGCCTATGGCGCCAATTATCATCGGAAACAAGACATATCTGACTTGAAGCTCCGGGGATAGACCATGGCTGGCACTAGCAAATATGGCGGCGGCGGCTAAAATGCCACCGGCATACGACTCATAAAGATCAGCTCCCATACCTGCCACGTCACCAACATTATCACCAACGTTGTCGGCAATAACACCGGGATTACGCGGGTCATCTTCGGTTAAATTAAATTCATTTTTCCCGACCAAGTCAGCGCCCATATCGGCGGCCTTGGTATAAATACCACCGCCAACTCTGGCAAAGAGTGCCTGTGTTGAGGCACCCATCCCAAAAAACAACATAGTGGTTGTTATGACAATAAGCCTGGAAGCAGAATCACCGGTATAGAAATAGTTTAAAAAACAAAACCATCCGGATATGTCTATCAGTGCCAGGCCGACAACCACCATACTCATCACCGCCCCACTTCTTAGGGCAATTTGCAAAGCAGCATCCAAAGAAGTTTTAGCTGCCTGAGCCACTCGAGACGAAGCCAGGGTAGAAGTGTTCATGCCAATATAGCCGGAAAGAGCAGAAAAAAGCCTCCGGTAATAAAAGCAAACGGAACAATTTTACTCATTAAATTAAAGCCAAAAGCGGCAACACTAAGTAATATACTAATAACAAGAAATGCAACTGCGACAAATTTATTTTGTTGCCATAAATAAGCCATCGATCCTTGCCGAATAAGCCCGGCAATTTCTTGCATTCTTTCATTGCCCGGGTCTTTTCTCTTCATCTGAACAAAAAGAATCCTGGCAAATAAAAGAGCCAAGATGCCGGCCGCGGGAATAAACCAGAAGATTGTTGGAACCATTTGTTCCTCCTTTTTTATATTGTGTTGTGAATGAGCAACTTCTTAAAGAATTCTTAACATCCTTAGCATATTTAAGAAAAATTAGCAAGGGTGTTTAGCCAAATTATAGTTAGTTTATTCTAATTTTTTTTAATTTCTGCCGTCGCTCTAAATAATCAGGCATAACTTGGGCAACCAAACGCCAAAAACGCGCCGAATGATTCAACTCCTTTAAATGACACAACTCATGGACAATAATATAATCAGCCAATTCGCTGGGTAAATTAACCAAACGATAGTTAAAATTAAGATTACCTTGTCGCGAACAACTGCCCCAACGAGATCGCTGATTTTTAATACTTATTTTAAGATACTTAAAACCATAAAACTGATTATAGTATTCTAAACGCTCGCGAACTAAGCGCCTTGCTGGATTCTTGGCTTGTAAGTAGTCCTTAGTTGTCTGACGCAAATTAAAAATCATAAACAGAGCTATTTTAAGACCATTTGAAAATTTTAACAAAAATAAGCTTATTTTACTATGGCTCTTGATTTTTTAAAAAAATAAGCGCAAAATTAAAATAGGTTAAAAATTTAATTAAATCTTTTATGAAAAAAGAAGAAATCAACTTGGGGCTTGATGGCAATGCGGCAATTGATAGAAATGTTAACCAAGGAAATGAATTAGCTGACCGCCCCGGCGAGTCTATTGAGACTCAAAAAAATGATCCTTTTGCTAAGGGCCGAGAGCGTCTAGCTTCAATTGGTGAATTCTTTTCTAACACCAAGGAAAAGGCTGTGTCTTTATTCAAAAGAATTGGTGGAGCTCTATCAAGATTCGGTTCAAAGGCTAAATCTTTTGGCGTTGACGCATTAGCTGCTACCCTATCGGCCGATGTTTTGGCTAAAAAGGGCTATGAGGTTGCTAGCGATTTTACTCAAAATAAAGCCAACCAGGTTAAAGAATTCGCTCAAGATAAAGTTGAAATGGCTAAAAATCTTGCCTCCTATGCTGCTGGTAAGACCAAAGAGGGCCTAGAAAAAGTAGGTAATGGCGTTGAAAATAAATATAATAAAGTTAAAAATTTTGCTGAAAATGCTTTTGCAGCGGCCAAGCTAGAAGCTGCCAGGATTAAAGATGCTTATCGCCAAAAAATGAACACCATTAGAATAAACCGTCTAGCGGCTGAACACGAAAAAATACTGCAAGAAGAACAAAAAGCCTCAGAAAAAGCCGAAAAACTTCGCTTAAAACGCGAAAGCTTATTAGAAAAAATAGGCCTCTTACAATCGGTAGAAGCCGCCAGCTAATTTTATCTTCTAAACATTATTTCTATGAACAAACAGGAATTAATAGACAAAATAAAGGCTAGCTCTATTGAAGCTGCACGTAAACAACAAATTATTGATCTATTAGAGAATAACGATTTGACTCTAGACATTAAAGAACAGGTTAAAACTCTAATTCAGGAAGATATTGACTCTGACACCTCAGTGCCCTTTACCCCAGAAGATTACTCGGCCATGACTGCAGCCACAGAACAAATGTCTAGTGAAATTACCAACGTGGAAAACGAATTAAATAAAGATATGGAATTCGTAGAAAACGAATTAAATGATCTAGAGGTTTTCATCAATGATGCTAGTAAAATTGTTGACGAAGCACAAATGGATGCCCTTAGAAGTAAAATCCAGAATTAAAATAAACTTCTTTTCTGCTCAATATAAAAACGCACCCTAGGGTGCGTTTTTATATTGATTGCTTACTTTCCTTATCTACCTTAAGTCTTTTTAATAGCTCTTTAGTTGCCAAAAGGCCGGCATCGGCCTTAGATAAAAAATATAGCCGTGGATTAACTAAAAGCACACCTTTTTCTCGCTTCTTAAGCAAGGTCAAGGACTTCTTATCCGCCAAAGATAATTCTTTAACTTTCTTAATCTTGATACCGCCCATTTCAATATAGCCAATCAGGGTTCTTAGGTTGGTTTTTTCTAGGTAACCAACAAACTTCTCCTGACCAGAAGAAAAAACTTCTTTAGGATTAAATTTACCGGCTAAGCCGGAATTAACGGATGGTTCTTCAATGGTTATAATTGAAGATAATTTATGCGAAGCAATTTCAAGTCTAAGATTATTAATCTCTCCACTGTCTTGATTATTTATTTGATCCTTCGGCAATCTGTCCTGACTAGCAGTAGGCTTCTTAACCCCTTCCTCCATAGAGTTGGACAAATTTTTCTGTTCATAGTTTTCTGGCTCACCATCAATATACGCAGCGGGTTTGCCGACTTCATGACCCGGACTATTGTCGTGTTTAATAAGGAGTGATTCAGGCTTATTCATAATTGATTACTAATCTTATAAATAACTGGCTTCTATAAAATCTAGAGCCGAGAGTGTTTCAGCGTTAACAACTTTTTCTCTAGCTTCAACTAAATCCATCCACTTAACTTGATGGAACTCCTCGGCTAGTTTCAATTGATTAGGTTTAAAATTGTCTTTATCAACATCTATAAAATGCCAAACATCAAAATGAGTTTTACATGGCCGCTTGCTTTGATTTTCAATCCTAGTCACTGTTAAAAATGCCGGATCACCAATATTAAAATTATCTGCTTCTAGTCCCCACTCTTCATTAATCTCTCTGCCAACCGCCTCCCTCAAGGTTTCACCCTCCTCAATATGGCCACCGTTGAAGAGCCATAAATCTGATTTTATATGATGGCCAATAAAAACCTACTTAGCCCCATAATCACAAGCGGCAAAATAAACACAAAAATGATCTTCCGAATCTTCTGATCTGATTAATTTGCCAGCCAACAATTTTTGTTTAAATAACGTTGCTACCTCCCCATGAAAACGGTTATCTAACAATTCTTTTAACTCTTGTTTCAAGCGGTCAGTTATATAATAATCCTAAGAATATTCTTATTTAATCTTAACAAAAATAACCCTATTTTACTAGGATTATTATGTCTGCGAAGGAAGCGGGACGTAGTTGGAGCTTTTTTAGGGTAAGAATACGAATTAAGCGGCTTCTCCAGAGCTATTATTTTTTATCTTTTGAAAATACCAAACAAACAAAATCCCTCCAATCAAAGTTATCAATGAAAGGATTATAAACATCGGTTCTTTAACTGACTTAACACCGCTGCCAAGATAAGCCAAACTCAAGCTGCCGCTAACATGGCCGATAGCCATTAAGGGTAAAAACACGCGCGGGCGAAGAGAAGAAAAGCCGGCTAGATAAGAAATCTCATCATCGGGGAATAACGGTAAAAAATAGGCCAAGAATAACAGCAGTTTGCCTTTATTAAAGAAATGGTCATATTTCTGAATTGTTCCTGACTTAACCATACGCTTAATTATTCTTCTGCCAAATATTCTCCCTAGGTAAAAAGCTATGGCCGTTCCAATCACTCTACCAATCAAGTTATAGAGGAGCCCAGGCCAAGTTCCAAAAATAAAGCCACCGGCTATCGATACTGTATAATGGCTCAGGGGCGTTAAGACTACCTGCAATATTTGCAAAAGTATAAAGGCCAGTGGGGCAAAACGCCAGATTGATCAACAAAATTTCTGATTGAATCCTGATTGGCAAAAAAATGAACCGGAAAAACATAGCCAAACACCAATAAGACAATTGGGACAATAGTTAATAGATACCAAATAAATTTAACCTTTTTTCATAGCAATATTAACTTGGGCTTAATTATTTAATAACCAACCTATCTTTTAAGATCGGCCCAAGCAATGCTTTGAGATCTTGGTTATAGGCTTTGTTCAAAAAGAGGTAGCCAAAATTGTCGCCGTTCGTCTTTTCGATTACCAACCGCCATTTCTCTAAAACCGCAATCTTGATATCACCGTAAGACACATCATTGATAGCGAGGCACAGAATGTCTGGTAAAGAATTTTCTTGAAGGAGCTTCTCTCCTTTTTGTCGCAATAACCGACGGTTGAAAAAGAAATTCAAACTTACATAATCAGTCTCGCCGATCAGCAGGTTGCCACCCGGCAGTGGTATTTGGATTAACAACAAGCGCTTATCGGTTGCTATCAATGCATTTTCTGGATAAAAATTCTTACCAACACCCAGAATGGCGATGGCACTCGGTTTTAAAGAATACTTACCACTCCCGTGGACTCTCAAAATGCCAAATATCGCGCCAAATATCTGTTCATTCGGATAATGGATTATCTGGTGGTCCACGACTGAATGATCTATATCCGAACGGTCATAAGGAGCTTTAAAGATACGTTTTATGCTAATAATCTGAAGCACGACAAAAAGGACAAAGAAACAGCCCCCAATAAGAAAGAATGGCGTACCAACAAAGCCTGCTAAAACGAAACGACCAAGAATCAAAACAAATATAATAAAGACAACCAGGGTGATACGCGGATGAGGCCGCCACAAGAAATCTTTCAATGTCATAATGTCTTCTTAAAAAATAACTTAAATTAGAAGCAATTCCAAACACCCGCCCAAACTATTAAATCTTTTGAGAAGTTCCTTAACAGCCAAAGATCCAGCCTTATCTTTAGATAAAAAATATAGTCGAGGATTAACTGAAAGCACGTTTTTTTCTGTTCCTTAAGTAATATTAAAGATTTTCTATCAGGCAAAGATAATTCTTTAATTCCTTTAATTTTAGTACCACATTCCTCAATACAACTAATTAGAGTTCTTAAATTAACCTTTTCTAAATAGGCAATAAATCTTTCCTGACCAGAAGAAAGAACTTCTGCAGTATTAAATTGGCTCGCTTCACCGACGGGTATGGCTCGATCAAACGATAACTCGAATTTATTCATAAACTTACTATATTGACTTATTTATTTTATTATACCACCCTGTCCCAAAGTGAGAAACTGCCTATCAAAAATAGCCCATTTTTAGGGCTATTTCATGGGGGCGGGGGAGATGGGACATAGTTGGAACGATTCTAAGATAAAACACCGAGCGATTCCAATCTTGGGGCCACGAAGGTCAAAATATTAGAATTAAAAAGACAGGCTAAAACAAATCGGAGTGAGAACCAACTCTAAGCAATAGAACCAGTAGCTCGGCTTTTTCAATCTTATAAATAAGCAAAACATCAGGTTTTATGTGGCACTCAAAACAACCTTGGAACTCTCCAACTAAGGGATGATTGTTATTCTTCTGGGGCAACACTCCACCACCAGCTAGAATGTCTAACACTTTTTCTAATTCAATAAGCAGTCCTTCCTGGTGTCGATAAGACTTCAAATCTTTTTTAAAGCGGCTAGAATATTTCAAAGAAAACATAGGCTAATCACGCAAAGCATCTTTGATGAGATTGGCGCCGCTGACAAAAGACTTTTTACTGCTTTTGGCGCTAATAATTGATTCTCTTAAAATCTCAGCACCACGTAAAGTTAGGCCGTTTTCCCCCCTGAGCTCAAACGGAATATTCTTAGCATTGATTATTTGACGAAAAAAGAGCCTGACTGCTGAGCTCATATCTATACCCAAACCATCCAAGATCTTCATGGTCTCTTGCTTGGTTTTAGCATCAACACGGATTTGAATTTGTTCACTATTTTTAGCAATCATATGTTTTTATATTATATTCATATTGTATTGCGTTTTTAATAATTTGTCAATACAAATAAGCCAGCTATAAAACGTGGTTGGAACTTTTTTAGGGTAAAAGAAAACCGCTGGGCGAACCATGCGGCTTAATGTTAAAGTTAAGGGGTTATTTGGGACAGACCACTAGATGTGGCGGTGCCAGCGGACCTCCATCATATGAGGTGAGCTCAGGCAAAGAAACACTGATGGTCCAACCAGAGTTTGGCGAATAACCCATTCCGACCATGAAAAACACATCGTCGGCCTTGGTTAGAAAGTCATAAGCCTTCAAAGCCGTTGGCGGCTCAGGCTCCAGATATTGTTCAAAAAAAGCAACCATCTGACTTTCCGATAGGCACAGCCTATCCCAGTTATCCGATATTGACGAAAACACGTCAACCCACTTGGCTTTATCGGACAACTGATAAACCACCACCCTAGTCTCGTCGATTGGAGACTCTGACTTAACAGCCTCACGGTAATCTCGATCGGAATATAGCGGCAGGTGTAGTCCGAGAAGCGATTTTTTGCCGTCTACTGCGGCAATAGAAAGCTCCTCTTTTTCTATAAGCACGATATTAGGGTTACTGCGCAGTAGATCCCGGAAAAAATCATAAATCTTTCCAGGGTTGGCGATAATTTCCTGGACGCGCCCAGAGTACCCGTCTTTGCTTTTCAGGGCGATAGCGATAGCTTGAACGGCGATTCTGGTCAGTTCTAGGGCCTGGCCAGTACTGGTTTGATGACTCTTGTTCATCTTTTGTCTCCTTTTTAAGGTTCATCCTCTGATCTTCCCGCCAGAGCTGGGGATGATTAAAATAATTCTAATCACTATTTATATAGTATCACTTTATATCATAAATGTCAATAGCTGCAACCTAGAATCAAACTAAAAACAAGGCTATTAACCTTGTTTTCATTTGTCTGCGGGGGAGATGGGACGTAGTTGGAACTTTTTTGACAAAATAAAAACCCCACATCTGATACAATCTCGTGTGAGGTCTTGCCATAAAGAGTTACGGCGTTAGGTTGTGAAGATTATTTGACAACACGGCTTGCCATGTTCTCCAAAATCTTGAGGTTCGCCAGAATGCCAGTGATATGGCTATCCACGAAATTACCCGCGCTATAATCATGGATGCAATACCAGTTAGTGGCCGGATTGTTAGGGTCTTTTGATATATCCAGCCTTTCTTCTTTCTTGAGTTCTTCTTCACGGCTTAACCAATAAGCCGCTGTTTTGGTCCAAAGACCGAAAACATTACCTAACCACACATCGTCAGCAGTAACTGGTTGGCCAATTTTGGTCCGGTTTATACCAAATTGGCACCTACCAGCATTCTCAAAGTGTTTTTGAAGTGCTTTAAGGGCTTCAACGACTATTGGGCTGATTTGCCCATAGTCCTTGCTCTTGATCTGTTGAAGGGTGCCGCTGAATCCGCCGGCATCTTGGATCGGTGAAATAACCTGGAACAATCTTACAATGGCTTCAATCTTGTTGGGCATTTGTTGGATTATCTCCATTTCTCTGATCAGACCGGTTACTTGTTTGTAAATTGCGTCTACGTCATTCTGCGGGCTAGAGCGGAGGGCTCTAATTCTTTTTTCAATATTAAACATGACAGTCTCCTTTTTTGTTTTTTATTTGATTGTTAATACTACAACCTCATTGTTTATATCTTAGCACTTTATTCTAATTCTGTCAATGGCTGTAGCTGGAAAACCAAATAAAAACAAGGCTATTAACCTTGTTTTATCTGTCCGCGGAGGACATGGGACGTAGTTGGAACAGCTTTAGGATGAAAATTAATTACCCTGTTCAAATCTTCTCAATATTTGTAAATAATCCTCCTGCAGTTCAAGGGCAATATGAGAATCACCTAGAGGAGCGATCTGGCCATTATTATCAATAATGTTGGTAATTTCGTCTAAATAAAAACCGTCCAGTGTGGCAATGAACAAATAGGATGGGTTCCATGACTGGCTCATTCTAGTGGCGGCCTTTAATGTATATTCTAGACTTAGCTGTCGTTGATATTTCACCTCAATTAATTTTACTTGTCTGGTTTCTCGATCAATAACCGCGAAATCTGGAGCTGTCCGTAATGTTTCAATCATTGGATTATTTTCCTGATAGCCCTGTTGGATCATCTCAGGAATAACTTTCTCATAACCAAACTCTAAAACAGTAAAATTATTCGAACCTCTAAACATCTGAGAAAATATTGTTTCAGCAATTTTCCCCTTAACTAATTGCCGGGTAAAATCAAGATTACTCATATTATTTATATTAATAAATTATTAAAAATCATCATCATATTCTTCATCATCGTCATCAAAAATATTCTCAATTTCACCCTGTACCTGTTCGTTATTTTTATAACGAACAGGCGGCGGAGCATCTATTATCTCATTAATTTTTTTAATATGCTCTTTACGTATATTCTTATCAACAATATTAATTTGATTAATCTCATCAACAATTCTATCCCGATCGATGTTAGATAAAACAAATTGATTATGAAATTTAATTTTCTTAACTACTTCTCCTGCATACCCAACCAAATCAGTCCCTGTAATCCTCAGATTATCCGCATCAGGAAAGGCCACATAAGAATAAACTGGTACCTTAATATTTAATGTTGCAATTAAGTTTTCAATAGTTTTTACATGACCAAAATTTTGCCACAAAGGATTATAGAAACGGCTTTTCTTATGATAAATAACTTGAGTCCAGTATTTATCATCTGCTCGACCAAATATCCAGCCTGAATAGGCTTTAGTTTCAATACAAAATATACCAAAATTAGACACGACTATTTGATCAATTTGAGTGGTGCCAATTTGATTACCAGCGGATGGCAATAAAACATCACTTAACACTTTATAGTAATCATGGTTCAGCTTAGATAATTTTTTGTTAACGAAACACTCGGTATTTTTACCAATAAATTGCGGGGAGTGCTTCAATCCTAACACTATTGATAAAACAAATGCTACGAAAGATCCCATATTATATTGATAATCTAAAGTACTATAAATTTTATATAACTTATAAGGTATTATATCACTAACATAAAATAAAAACACACCATTTCAAGGTGCGTTTTCGCGTTCGCGGAGGAGAAGGGATTCGAACCCTTGATGCCATTGCTGACATAGTGCTTTTCGAGAGCACCCGATTCAACCACTCTCGCACTCCTCCAAGTGATTTAAGCCCTTCTATCTTGGGCTAAACGAAGTAATCTGTCAATCTCAATATAGGTTAGAGGACGACTAGCACCAACTGGCAAGCGGCCCAATTTCAACGGGCCCAAGGCGACTCGTTTTAAATCAGTCACCTCATAACCAGCTGCCTTCATTAGTAAACGAATCTGGCGTTTTTGGCCTTGCCGCAAAATGATTTCCAGACGATCTGTGGCTAATTGCTGGCCGACCTCAGCTGTAGCTAACCCTTGATCTTCATAAAGACGGCGACCTTTAGCTAAAAAATCTTTCAGTTGAGGCAGATCTCGACCAGTTAAACCGGGCCGGGTAGTTGCCTCATAGACCTTAGCATGAGCAAAACGCGGATGAGTTAATCTCTCAGTTAGCTCGCCGTCGTTAGTCAAAAGAACTAAGCCACGGCTATCTTTATCCAGCCGGCCAACCACAAAAAGACGGCCAGTAAAATCAACTAATTCAAAAATATTATGTTCACCCCTAAAATAACGATTGGTGCAAGTATAACCAACCGGCTTGTTGAGCATAAAATAGACCAATTGATCGCTCTGATTAGCAACTAGCCGACCGTCTACCTTGACTATTGCTTGCTTAGTGC